>CANRZQ010000047.1 GCA_947644475.1 uncultured Muribaculaceae bacterium | reverse complement strand
AACAGACCGCATTTGCGGTCGAATACGGTAGGCACGGGCAATAGCCCGTGTTTATCTATATAGGAAGTTCGACTGCGGCCGCAGTCGAATAACAACATACACAAAAAAACATGGGCTTTCGCCCATGCCTACCATATTAAGCGGCTCTGCCGCTTTGTGAATCGGAATCAGATTATCCCGGCACTTATGATCTCTTGTCTTGAATTATTATAATTTGACGGAGCCGGCGGAGTTTTTGCTTATGTCTTTTTTAACGAGGGCGTTTTTATCTACTTTGGAGGCGTCGATCGAGGCTCCGGAAGTGGCCGAGCATATAAGGGCTTCTACTTTGCCCGCGATGTCGATGCCGGCGCCGGAGGTGGCAGATGCGTCGAGCGATGTCACGCCGGTGCATGTCACGTCGATGTCGGCTCCTGATGTGCAATGAAGAGTGGCGGCGTCGGCAGAGAGGTTGTTTATGTCGATGTCGGCCCCGGAGGTGCAGTGGGCGGAGATGGCCACGCAGTTTATCGACGGGATGTCGATGTCGGCTCCCGAGGTGCAATGCAGGGTGAGGGTGTCGACGGGATAGGAGCATGCTATGTCGAGGCCGGCGCCTGATGTGGCGGTGAGTGTGCCGGGCATGGGAGCGGAAAGCGATATGTTTATGCGGTTGGTTCTTCTGTAATTGTGGCTGTTTTCGAGGCCAACCGTAAGGGAGCCGTCCTTTACTTCCATCACGAGATAGGGCATAAGCGTGGCCGGGGCTGAGATGTGTGCCGTGGGTTTGGAGCCTGCGGCAGATGCAGTGAACGTTACGTTCACGCCCGAAGAGACGGTGAGCGATTTGAAGGAGTCGATTACTGTGTCGCGGGTCTCAATCGGGCCTTCGCCTGAAATCTGGGTTCTTGACGAAGATGAGCATCCGCAGAGCATGGCGGAGGCAGACAATGCGGCGCAGGCAATGATAGATGTAAGTCTTGTAGTTTTCATAAAAATAGTATTTTTATAGATAGACGTAATCGCAGCCCGGATTGTGACAAGCAGTCGGGATTATTTCATTATAAAAGTGGCCACGAGGGGATAATGGTCGGAATAGGGGATGTGCGGGCTGGAGATAGAGTAAGGCTCGAGGTCGCCGCGGAAAAGTATGTGGTCGATGCGGAAAAAGAGATGGTTGGCATGAAAAGTGACCGTGGGGCCGAAGGCCGCCAGAGGGTAGGTGCGCCTCAGCCGCGATTCATGGCACAGGCTGTTGATGCCGTAGCAGCCGTTCACATCGTTGAAGTCGCCGCACACAATCACATTTTTGCCGCCGTATTTTGCTATGTATTTTTCGAGGTTCTTGATTTGGTCGGCACGAGCCTTTGCCGCCTCGGCAATCTTGGCCATTGCGTTGGCCCGGAAAAATTTCATGCCGTCGATGTCGAGGGTGTCGAGTTTTACAATATCCTTTACAATGCCGGTGAATTGTTCCTTGTCGTTGCGGGTGAGATAAAGCGAGCGCAGGTGGAGGTTGAAAAGGTTGATTATGCGGTCGTCGCCGACGTGCACGCGCCATGCCGCGCCCTCGCCGTTGTTGCGCATGGTGGTGTCGGAATTAATCTGCAACGGGATAGGCTCGGCAGGAAATTTCGACAAGAGCGCAGTGTTCTTGCCTCCCTGGTATACATATGGGTAGCGGGCGAATACCGAATCGATCTGCTCCGGCGTCGAGCGGCCTATCCGCGAGAGCGTCATGCCGATACATTCTTGCAGGCACACAATGTCGGCGTCCTCTTTGAGAATGGCTTCCAGCGTTGGGTTTCCGTTGCCTTCGTAGGCCCGGGTGAAGTCGGAGAACTTGAACACATTGTAGGTCATGATTTTTATGGCGTTAGCCTTTTCCGCCTCGGTCATCGACATACGCGGATAGTTCAGGGGGCAAAAGTCGGCTATTGGCCCGGCGCACAGCAGCAACGCCACGCCCTGCACCAGGGCTGTGCGCCTCCACCATATCAGGTCGAGGATGAATACGGCCAGCGATGCGAGCAGCACCACGGGGAAAATCATGGGCGCGAATACCCACCCGCCCCAGTCCTCGGGGTTGAACAGGCCTCCGTATCCGGTGATGAGGAGGGCGATGGCTACAACGGCATTCGCGGCCAGCACCAGGAAGTTGACACTGCGCCGCAGCCATCCGCGCCGCGGTCCGAAATCCCAGGCTATGTGTGAGCGGGGCACGGCAGCATCGTGATTTGCGCGGTTATATCTATTTGATGGTGGAGCCACGAATTTAATAATTATTTATTATTGCCTTCATTTTATTGATGAAAGTTCTTCCCGATTCAAGTAAATCAAAGGCTTCATCTTCGGCAATGTCGATAAATTCATCGTAATCACCGGTAATCCGAAGGTTTTGTATATCGGAAAAAAATGCGGCTGATTCTGCGTCAATCAAGCCTTTTAGGACAATATGCTTGCCAAACATTTGTTTTACTCCTGAATGAGTTTTTGCTTCTATGCCAATTTTTAACAAATAAGCCAATACGGAGTAAAAGCATGCGTAATAAAGCCTGTTTACACCGGAATTGAATCTCTTGTTTGAAATAAGCAGTTCCGCGTCATTGAATGTCTCCAAGGCTCTTGCAAGGCGATAATCTATATGTGCGTTGTTGTTAGGATATGTCATAGATGGATACCTTCGGATGTGACATTATTGAAAAAAGCGGTTGGGAATGGACGATTTTCCCATTCGGTTTTGGTGCGAACCAATGGCTGGATATCCACTCCTTCCGAGTATGCAAACATATATAATGGATATGTTATCTCTTTTCTCCGAGAGATTGTTATTTTATCGGCATCTTCAAGGATAAGGATGTCGAAATCTGAATCTATTCGAGCCTCACCGCGTGCTTCCGAACCGAACAGGATTATTTCTGCCTCGGGTGCAACTTCCCGAATGATCAACCTAATTTTCTCAACAATTTCCAGGCGTCTCATAATGTTGTGGTTTTCAAATGCAAATATAATATATGCATGATAAATAAACAATGGCTGATGCCATTTATTTCATGCGCCGGGTGAGGTCGAAGAGGGTCTGGCGCTCTACGGCCGAGAGGGAGCGGTAGCCCGAGCGCGACACTTTCTCGAGCAGGCGGTCGAGCACGTCGGCGTCGGTGCCGCGCAGATTGGTGGTGGTGGGCTTGCGCCGGGAAAATACTGTGGACGGAGAATGAAAGTAGCCGAGCAGGATGCGCATTGGCCGGGTGATGTCGATGCCTCGGCGGCGCAGCAGCCCGTAGGCGGCTCCGGCGGCAAAGCCTCCGGCATGTGCCACGCTTTCGGCAGTGGATGGCGCCATGATTACGAAAAAGAGGATGGCAAGAACGCCAATCCAGCCTACTTTTACGGCTCCGAAGAACATAAGGTTCACTTTCAGCGAGGGCATAGCCACGGTTATGGCCCCGATAAGCCCGATTATGGCGCATGACGCGCCAAGGAGCATGGAGTGGGCGGGGCCTATGGCGGCGTTGCAGGCCAGGAAAGCGAGCGCGCCGGCGATGCCGCCGTAGATATACATGGCGAGGGTGCGCTCGCCGCCTTCTGTGTGGTACATCAGGCGGCCGAACATCATGAGCCACATCATGTTTATCACAAGATGGATGAAATCGACGTGGACAAACATATATGTTATGGCTGTCCACGGGCGGGTGAGCAGCGCGGCGGGAGCGGCCGGCTCGGCGAGCCATGCCACGGCGGTGTATGCCGCCGGCGTGTCTATGAGCGAGAGCAGGCCGATTGCGGCCCACACCAGAAAGCACACTGTGATGAGGCGTGATGTGACGTCGCGCCACAGATACACATGCCAGTATTGTCGGAAAGACGTCATATCAATATCTCCGGAAGAGTCCTTTGTGTTTCCAATAAAGAATGATGAGCAGGCCGGCCACCATGCCGCCGAGGTGGCAGAAATGGGCCACGCCCGATGATGAGCCGCCAACGCCGTAGACGAGTTCGATTACTGCATATCCCACGACGAGCCATTTGGCCTTTACGGGCATTGGCGGGATGATGAGCATCAGCTGATAGTTGGGGAAGAGCATGCCGAAGGCAAGCAGCACGCCGTAGATGGCTCCGGAAGCGCCTACGGTGCCTCCGTTGACAAGCCGGTTGATTGCCGACATGGTTGGGTCGGAGAAGTCCATGCCTTGCGACAGTGCCCTGGCTCCCTCGCGTATTATTTGGTCGAGTTGCTCGGGCGGGAACATTGCCGTGTATTTTGTGAGCATGAGCGCGAACACTCCTTCCTGCACCAGGGCGGCGCCAATGCCGCATGATATGTAGTAGAACAGGAATCGCCTCGATCCGAGCGACCATTCGATCTGCGGGCCGAACATGATAAGGGCAAACATGTTGAAGAAGAGGTGCATGAACCCTGCGTGGATAAACATGTAGGTGAACAGCTGGGCCACGTTGAACGTAGGCGACGAGAAATAGTGCAGCCCGAGATAGCGGTCGACCAAGGCCTCTTTGGCCGAAGGCATCACTGCCATGACCACAAACACCAGTATGTTTACGATGAGCAGGTTTTTTGTCACCGGCGGCATCCTGTTTAAAAATCCGTTGTCAAAAGCCATATTATAGGTTGTAGATAAGATGAAACGTCTTCGGTTACTATAACCGAAGACGCAAAGATAATGTTTTTTTCAAAAACGAGCAAATTACTTGTAGCCCATCGCTACGGCCATTTCTGCTTCGCGGGCGTCGGAGTTGCTGTGCGACATGCCCCATATCATGTCCACGTCGGAAGGAAGAGTCTCGACTGCTTCGGATACGAGGTGCATGTGTTCCATCATGAAGTCGGGGCCGATGTTGAAGTTGACAAGAACGGATGAGGGCTTGCGGCCGTCGACTGTTGTGGCGAGGATTGTGCGCAGCGCGGTGCCGATATTGTCGTAGGATACTGTCTCGGAGGCGATGCCTATCACAGATGAGTCGCGTATTATGGATATGAAATCGTCGAAATCGACATTTATATATCGGTCGTAGGATTCGATGCGGGTGAAGAAATCGGCTATTTCGTCGAGGGTGGTGCCGGGTGCGGGCTTGATGTTGTTTTCATCGAGCGCCTTGCGGATTTCAGAAGAGATGGTGTTCATAATCGGTTTGCCTGATTGATTTAATGGCAGGAGCCGCATCCGCATCCGTCGGAGCAGCCATCGCCGCAATTGTCGCCGCAGCCGTCGCCGCACGAACCGCATCCGCACTGGTGGGGAGCGGTGGCAGCCTTGATTTCATCTTCGGTGGCATCGCGCACGTCGAGCACGGAGCCTTTGAAGCGGAGGTCCTTGCCTGCGAGGGGGTGGTTGAAGTCCATAGTCACCTTATCGGGCGTCACTTCTGTTACGAGTCCGGGCACACGGTAGCCTTCGGCGGTGAGCATCGGCACATATTTGCCGACTTGCACGATTTCATTGTCGAATTTTCCGTCGACCTCGAACATGTCGTGGCCGAATGTCATTACCAATTGGTCGAGGTGCGGGCCGAATGCTTCGTCGGATTTAGCCACAACGTCGAATCCGGCGCCTTTCTCGAGGCCGTCGATGGCTTGGGCGAGGGGCTCAATCAGGCCTTCGGTCACACCGTAGATGAATTGCTCGGGGTCGGCGGGGTCGGACTGGTGTTTGAGTTCTTCGTTGCCGTTCTGGTCGATGGCATAGAGGTCGTAGATAATCGACACGTGTTTGCCGTTTTGTATTTTTTCCATTTTTTTCTTGATTTGATGTTTTATTCGTGAAATTAGAACAAGCGCGGCGTGAAAATGTTGGTCAGCGCGGGCTTGTGATTGTTTTCGGGGTGATTCTCACCATGAAAGGCGTTGCTTGCGCGCGGGTTCGCGCCGGGGGCGAGAGGTGGTAGTAGCGCACCGACTGGGAGTCCCATGTGGCTATCTTGGCCAGACGCGTCTCTCCCGGCGGGATTGGCTCGGGGAAGGTGATGCCGATGCCGGGGCGCCGGTGGAGTTGCCGGCCTTTCGTGTCGAGATATTCAATGTCGACGGTGAGCGATGCTATGCATCGACTGCTGTGGTTGGTGACAAAAAATGTCTCCCACCGCGAGCGCAGTGTCTTCTCGAATCCGGAGATTGCCACCGTGGCAGTGTCCGCGGCCAATGTGTCGACGGGCAGTGCCGCCTCGATGGAGGCTTTTGGCGCGAGGCGGCCGTGGGTCGACCTCTCTTTGCGTGCCGAGGCCGAGGCCACGCATATGAGGATGAGCAAGATTGCGGATATTCTCATCATAGCACGGGGTGGATTGTGGCCGGGTATTCGGGAGATATGCGGCGGGGGCCGTCGATGTCGTCGGGACGCGAGTCCTCGTAATATGGGCGTATGCGCCGGAAGTAGGGAAACAGCCGAAGGATGTTTACGCGCAATCCTGTGCGGTAAGGTTTGAAAACGAGGGTGCCGTGGTCGGTGACCGATATTACGCAATGCTCGCTTTTTAGTTTGGCTCCGGGGCGGAGTGCGTCGCGGGTGCTTATCGAGGCGTCGTAAGAGCCTTTGCGCGGTGTTGACACGGCGCGTCCTATTTCGGTTCCCGGCTTTATTGAGAGGTCGGGGGAGTCGAGGAGCACAATAGTAAACGCTGTTTCGGATAATGACTTTATTTCCATCAGCGCTCCGTCGTCGGGCCACTGCCATATGCCTTCAATCGGGTCAAGAGCATGAGCCGTGGCAGAAGTCGCGGCTAATGAAAGGGCGAATATGGCGGGGAGGAGAGAGCGGAGGGTCATATCGAGCTGAATTTATAGGCGAATCCGATCGAGAGTATTTCTTTAATCTGGAGTTTATGCCAAGAGGGGTCGTCGACGGGCGGAGTGTCGGTGTCGTAGCGCAGGTGGGCGAATATCTGGGTGGTGAGGAAACGGTTGATTTCGAACACAAGCGTGTTCTCCCAGTCGGCATACAGCCGGTCGTAGTCGGTGAACGTGAACAGGCGCGAACGGAACGAGATGTTGTAAGTGAGTTGCCAGAACAGTTTGCATTCGGCACTCGAACCGAAGTTGTGCACCGTCTTTTTGCCCGGCTCTATGCCGAATGTTTCGGGGTTGAGGCTGTTGTTGGTGCAAATGCGCATATTGTATGACAGCGGCGACACCGAGGCGTCGAAGGTAAATGTCTTCTTGGGGTTGGCATAGTTGTAGGTCATACCGATACCGGCTGTGAGTTCGCCGGGCGAGAGGAACGCAGAGCGCAGGTTGTGTGAATTGGTGTTGTAGGAATTCAGCAACTGAGTCTTGAACTGCGCGGTGAGCGAGTAGTACCAGCGGTGAGCGGCCTTGACACCGAAAGTGGTGTTGATCTGGAACAGGTCGTCGGATATGTTGTAGGCGTGGATTGAATCGTCGGGGGCGTTGTTTATGCCGAGTTTATATTGCGCCGTGGTCTCAAACAAGAGGTTTTTGTGGTACTCGGGATTGAGTTTCACATTGTAATATATGTTGGCGAGCATGTTCAGGTTGTTGTTGCCGCCTTGATACCAGTTGGGCGACACATATGCCTGGGAGAATTGGAGCGAGGCGTTGAAAGTCTTGATCCAGTGACGTTTCTGAATTTCGGGAGCCTCGATTGTGGGCACGTCGATTTTCTGCGGCACCACTTCCTTTATTTCAATCGAATGGTCGATAGGGTCGATTACGGCATAATACTCTTTCGGGGCTTCGGGGAGCATTGAGAGGAAGTAGGGGATGGCTCCGGGGCTGTTGACATACATGCGCTGCAACATGGCGCGGCTGCGGCGGTCCGCAGCCGTGGCGTCCTCGACCCAGCGCATGGCGGGATTGCCCGAATAGTCGGGGGCGAATATGTCGACGGGAGTGGAGTCGGGCACATCGTAAGAGTCGAATACCGCAGGGAGGAAGAACGACCGTGGCAGCGGAGTCATCGACATCAATGTGTCGGGTTCGGGGTAAAGGGCAATCAGGGAATCGCTTACCGACATGGGTGTGCGTGGCTCAGGAAGTATCCCCGTGCTTTCGAGCACTTCGGCCGATTTTGATGGCTGTGAGGCCGACCAACGGTACATCGCCTGCGACATAGCCGGGACGGATGAGGCCAATATGGTGATAATCAACAGGAAAAAGCGCATGATGGATTTTGGATATGTTGGTTATTTCTTTGCGGAGTAGATGGTGGCCACTCCGAATGTGAGCGTGCGGAATGCAGGCTGCGTGAAACCTGCACGCGCTATCAGGGCGCACATTTCATGGCCCTGGGCCACGGCGCGGATGCTGTCGGGCAGATAGCGGTAGGCGTTGGAGTCGTGCGACACCAGACGTCCGGCCATAGGAATCACCCGTCGTGTGTAGAAATTGTAGAACGGACGCACATATTTCGATTCGGGTGTCGACAGTTCGAGCACCACAAGCAGGCCGCCGGGGCGCAGCACGCGGTGCATCTCGCGGTATCCGGCAAGCAAATCCTGGAAATTGCGCACGCCGAATGCCACAGTCACGGCATCGAAACTTGCGTCGGCAAACGGGAGGGAGAGGCAGTCGGCCACGCCGAGCGTGACACGCGAGTCGAGGGCGGCACGGGCCACCTTTTCGCGTCCGATGGCAATCATGCCTTCCGACAGGTCGACGCCCGTTACCCGCGCCCGCGGTAACGCACGTCCGAGGGCTATGGCCAGGTCGCCGGTGCCGGAGGCTATGTCGAGAATGTCGGCGGCTCCGGTTTGCGCCACCATCTTCACTACACGGCGGCGCCACAGGCGGTCGATGCCAAGTGTCATGGCGCGGTTCATGAAGTCATAGGCGGGGGCGATGCTGTCGAACATCTCCCTCACCTGTTCGCCCTTGCGGCGTGTGTCGCCGGCATAAGGAGTGATGCGTTCCGCGCCTTGTGCCATGCTATTTCTTCAAGCCGAGCGTGTTGAGACAATCGAGCACGTTGGTGGCGATGCGGTCGGCTATGTTGCTTTCGGGAGCCTTCACGAATTTTTGGCCTGTGATGTGCTCGTAAAGTTCGATATAGCGCTCGGACACTTCGCGGCAGAATTCGTCGGTCATTTCCGGCACCTGCTGGCCGGCCTTGCCCATGAAGCCGTTTTCAATAAGCCATTGGCGCACAAATTCTTTCGAAAGTTGGCGCTGTGGCTTGCCGGCGGCGAAAAGTTCGTCGTAGGTGTCGGCGTAGAAATAGCGCGAGGAGTCGGGGGTGTGAATCTCGTCGATGAGAATCACCTTGCCGTCGCGTTTGCCGAATTCATATTTAGTGTCGACAAGGATAAGTCCCTTGTCGGCGGCCATTTTCGAGCCGATTGCGAATAGTTTGCGGGTGTAATCCTCCATCACGGCGTAGTCTTCGGCCGACACGATGCCCTGGGCGATGATTTCCTCGCGTGAGATGTTCTCGTCGTGGCCTTCGTCGGCTTTGGTGGTGGGGGTGATGATGGGTTCGGGGAATTTTTCATTCTCTTTCATGCCTTCGGGCAGTCTCACGCCGCAGAGTTCGCGTGCACCGGCGGCATATTCGCGCCAAGCAGAGCCGGTGAGGTATCCGCGGATAATCATCTCCACGCGCATGCCCTCGCATTTTGCGCCTACCGTGACCATTGGGTCGGGAGTGGCCATTTTCCAGTTGGGCACGGCGTCGGCTGTGGCGTCGAGGAAGTAAGTTGCAATCTGGTTGAGCACCTGGCCCTTGAAGGGGATGCCTTTGGGGAGAATCACATCGAAAGCCGAGATGCGGTCGGTGGCGACCATCACGAGGATGTCGTCGTTAATATCGTAGACATCACGTACCTTGCCGTGATACACACTAAGTTGGCCGGGGAAATTGAAGTCGGTACGAGTCAGAGTATACATGCTTTTTTCAGTTGTTTGGTGAAACGTAATGCAAAATTACAAAAATTTCACAACGCCGCCAAACACTTGCGCGAATTTCAGGAAAAAACGCCCGAAATGTATCGCTAAACGTGAATTTCGTGGATTGAAATGATTTCGTGAAAAATTATAACGTTAATGGCCGTCAATGAGCCGTTAATTATATTAATGATTAATTCATGATATTTACGTTAATTGCCGCTTATTCGTGAGATTTTTGGCGGAGCATTATGCAGGAGAGGATGCGCTGTTTTTGGAAGGCGGGGCCGAGGCGGCGGGCGGAGTAAAAGCGGTGGTGGAGGGTGTAGGTGCATTCGGGGCGGACTTCGATGTCGCGCACCCCGGCGCGCAGGAGTTCGCAGCGGCATATGCCGGGCAGGTCGATATGCCATTTTTCGCCGTCGGCGGTGCCGAACCTGGGCATGCACCGGCAGAAATCGCCGAAGCCGGCCTCATGGAAAAGGTCGCGCACGTCGTCGCCCACCTCGAAGGCCTCGATGTGGATGCATGGGCCGATAACGGCCCTGATGTTGCGCGGGTCCACGTTTAGTTCGGCCGTCATGCGCCCGACGGTAGTGCCGATTATGTCGGCCAGTGTCCCTTTCCAGCCCGAGTGTATGGCCGCCACGGTGCGTGTCAAGCCATCGTGGAGCAGCACCGGCACGCAGTCGGCAGTCTTCACGCCGATGCGCAGCCCCGGCGTCTGTGTAATCAGGGCGTCGGCTCCGAATGTGGTGTTCACGTCATCGGCAGTGTTGACAATGACGCTTTCCGTGCCGTGAGATTGGTGCAGCGGAAGCACCACGTCGAAATCGGTGCTGTCGGCTATATTGGTGGAAAAGGCTTCCACGGATGGCGATATATCGTAGTCAAGCATATTTGTGTTTTTTTGTGCAAAATTAATTAAAGCAACAATAAACGACGATTAAATGAGTATTATTTAACGTTAATTACGTGGATTGCCAAGATTTCGTAAAAAATTCTCATCATTTATAAAAAGAGGGTGTATCAAAATTGCAAACAGTAGGGTCGGGACATAAACAGTCTTTTGTTGCATCCTCAAATTAACGACAGTTAATGTAAATAATATCAAAATCCCGTGATGGCAGAACTGCGCCATCACGGGATTTTCAATCCAATTACAATCTTTTTACCTAATAGCCCATCGGTATCATTTTATGAGACTTTCGGGGAGGACGGGCATTGCGCCGTTTTGGGTGCAGACAAAGGCCGATACTTCCACTGCTTTTTTGTGGGCTTCTTCCACCGATTTGCCAAGGATGATTGACGAGATGAAGGCGGCGGTGAAGGAGTCGCCGGCGCCGACGGTGTCGGCCACCTCTACCGTGGGGGTGGGCTGGAACGATACGTTGCCGGGAGTGAATACATAACTGCCGTTGATGCCGCAGGTGAGGATGAGCATTTTCAGGTTGTATTTTCCCAGGAGAATCCAGCATTTGTCTTGAAGGTCGATGCCGGGATAGCCTTTGAGGCGGCTGACGGTGACGAGTTCCTCATCGTTGATTTTGAGGATGTTGCACCGGCGCAGCGACTCGCAGATTATGTCCTTGGTGAAGAAACCCTGGCGCAGGTTGATGTCGAATACTTTGAGAACGTCGTCGTTCTTGGGCATTTCGTCGAGGAAGCGGAGGATGGTGTCGCGTGTCACCACCGAGCGCTGGGCCAGCGAGCCGAAGCATACGGCGCGGGTGTTGCGTGCCAGTTCGCCGAGTTCGGCGGTAAAGGGGACATTGTCCCATGCCACATTCTCCTTAATGTTGTACTGGGGGATGCCGGCGGGGTCGATTTCCACCTGCACGGTGCCGGTGGGGTAGGGTACTTTTTCGATGATGCGGTTAAGATTCTTGGCATCGAAATTCTCGATTATCTCATCGCCGAGTTTGTCGTCGCCGATTGCGCTTACGACACAGCTGTCGAGCCCGAACTGGCTTACGTGATAAGCGAAGTTGGCCGGTGCGCCGCCAATTTTTTTACCTTCGGGGAGCACATCCCAGAGTGCCTCGCCCATGCCTACTATTACGTTCTTTTTCATGATTTCTTAGACTTTTTTAATTTTAAAGATATAGCACATGAGGTATATTACCCCGACGGTCATCACGCCTATGGCTCCGTACTGGCCGCCCAGGTAGTCGCTGGCGAAACCCATGGCGAGAGGGAAGATGGTGCCTCCGAAAAGGCCCATGATCATGAGGCCTGACACTTCGTTTTTCTCGGTGTCGGTGGAGTTGAGTGCCTGTGCGAATATGATGGAGAAGATGTTGGAGTTGCCGTAGCCGATGAGGGCTATGCCGATGTAGAGCATCGTGAGCGAGTCGGCGGCAAAAAGGATGCCCATGCCGGCGAGCATCATCACCACGCTTGCGGTGAAGAAGGCCCTCGACGATACATTGCGGAGGATGAAACTGCCGGAGAAGCAGCCGATGGTGCGGAAGATGAAGTAGACGCTTGTGGCAAATCCGGCTTCCTCGAGGCCCATGCCGAGGCGTTCGATCAGGAGTTTGGGGGCTGTGGTGTTTGTGCCCACGTCGATGCCCACGTGGCACATGATGCCGATGAAGCAAAGGAGCACGAAAGGCTTGCCAAGGAGCCGGAGGCATTCCACGGGGCCGGAGGCTTTGTCGGGCTTCTCCTCATTGATGGGGGTGGCGCCCAGGATGCTTACCGAAAGGAAGCTTACAACGGCGTAGATGGCGAAGAGGACTTTCCAGCCGAGGCCGAATGTGGGGAAAGCTGTGGTGGCGCCCCACATGGCGAT
>CANRZQ010000046.1 GCA_947644475.1 uncultured Muribaculaceae bacterium | reverse complement strand
GCCTGTCCATCTGCTCAAAGCCGTGATGCGGGAAGGCGAGTCGGTGGTAAAATTCATTTTTCAGAAAATAGGGGCTTCCGCTCCGCAGGTTGCAGGGCAGGTCGACAAGGAAATCGCCACCCTCCCGAAAGTGTCAGGATCAGAGCCGTATCTAAGCCGCCAGTCAAACGATGTGCTTCAGAAATCGCTTGACATAGCCAAGGACGCCGGCGACGAGTATGTGACTCTCGAGGCGTTGCTGCGCGGTATTTTCGAAATAAACTCGCCGGCATCAACCATCCTGAAAGACGCGGGCCTTACACGCAAGGACCTCGAAGCGGCTGTGGCCGAACTCCGCAAAGGCAAAAAGGCCACCGACCAGAGTGCCGAGGAGACATACAATGCTCTCTCGAAGTATGCCGTGAGCCTTAATGAGCGCGCCCGCCAGGGAAAACTTGACCCCGTAATCGGTCGTGACGAGGAAATACGCCGCGTGCTTCAAATTTTGAGCCGGCGTACCAAAAACAACCCGATGCTTATCGGTGAGCCGGGTACAGGCAAGACGGCCATAGCCGAAGGCCTTGCCCACCGTATCGTCCGTGGAGACGTGCCCGAGAATTTGCGTACAAAGCAGATTTTCTCCCTCGACATGGGTGCCCTTGTGGCCGGCGCGAAATATAAGGGCGAGTTTGAGGAAAGGCTCAAAGCCATTGTAAACGAAGTGACTGCTTCCGACGGCGAGATTATCCTTTTCATCGACGAAATCCACACTCTCGTCGGCGCAGGCAAAGGCGAGGGCGCGATGGATGCCGCGAACATTCTCAAACCGGCTCTCGCCCGTGGCGAACTCCGCTCTATCGGCGCCACTACTCTCGACGAATACCAGAAGTATTTCGAAAAGGACAAGGCTCTCGAACGCCGTTTCCAGAAAGTAATGGTCGACGAGCCGGACGAACTTTCGGCCATCGCTATCCTGCGTGGTCTGAAAGAGCGGTACGAGAACCACCATCAGGTGCGTATCCGTGATGAGGCTATTATTGCCGCCGTGCAACTTTCCGAACGCTATATCACCGACCGTTTCCTTCCCGACAAGGCCATCGACCTTATCGACGAGGCCGCCGCAAAACTGAAACTCGAAATCGATTCTGTGCCGCAGGCTCTCGACGACATCACGCGCCGCATTGCCCAGAAGGAAATCGAGCGCGAGGCCATAAAGCGCGAGGGCGATACGGCCAAGGTGCGCGACATCGAGAAAGAAATCGCATCTATGCGCGAGGAAGAAAAGGAATATTCCGCCAAGTGGAAAGCCGAGCGCGACCTTATCGGACGTATTCAGCAGAATAAAATCGACATCGAGCAACTCAATTTCGAGGCCGACCGCGCCCAGCGCGAAGGCAACTATGAGCGCGTCGCCGAAATCCGCTATAAACTTATCAAGGATAAGGAAGACGAGAACAAATCGATTCAGGAGCAACTCCACATGATGCAGGGTGAGAAAGCCCTCATCAAGGAGGAAGTCGACGCCGAGGATATTGCCGACGTAGTGTCGCGCTGGACCGGAATTCCCGTGAGCCGCATGGTGCAGTCGGAACAGGAGAAACTTCTCCACCTCGAGGCCGAACTCCACAAGCGTGTCGTAGGACAGTCGGATGCCATCGAGGCAATAGCCGACGCAGTGCGCCGCTCGCGTGCCGGGCTTAACGACCCGAAACGTCCTATCGGCTCATTCATCTTCCTCGGCACCACCGGTGTGGGCAAGACAGAACTTGCCAAGGCTCTCGCCGAGTTCCTCTTCGACGACGAGAATATGATGACCCGTATCGATATGAGCGAATATCAGGAGAAACACTCCGTGAGCCGGCTTGTCGGAGCGCCTCCCGGATATGTGGGCTATGACGAAGGCGGCCAACTTACGGAGGCCGTGCGCCGCAAGCCTTATTCCGTTGTGCTCTTCGATGAAATAGAAAAGGCGCATCCTGATGTGTTCAACATTCTTCTTCAAGTGCTCGACGACGGACGTCTGACCGACAACAAGGGACGTAACGTCAATTTCAAGAACACGATCATCATCATGACCTCCAACATGGGGTCGAACGTAATCCGCGACAATTTCTCCAAGATTACCGATGAGAACCGCCTTGAAACTATCGAGTCGACCAAAGAGCAGGTGCTCGAGATGCTCAAGCAGACAATCCGCCCCGAATTCCTTAACCGAATCGACGAGATAATAATGTTCACGCCGCTCAACCGCGACGAAATCGAGGAAATCGTCGGATTGCAGGTAAATTCCATCCGCAAGATGCTGCAACATTCTGCCGGAATTGATTTCCGCGTCACCCCTGCCGCCATCAGCTACCTTGCTGATGAAGGCTACGATCCCGAATTCGGCGCGCGTCCCGTAAAGCGTGTAATCCACCGCATGGTGCTCAACCGCCTGTCGAAAGACATTCTTGCCCGCAAGGTCGACAACACCCGGCCCATCATCGTCGATGTCGATGCCGACGGCCAGCTCGTGTTCCGCAACGGCGAACCTTCCTCCGCTGAATAAACATTAAAAACAGACATAAAAAGCAAAGGCATCCTTGGCCAAGGATGCCTTTGCTTTTTTATGCCTCGGGCGAGGGCATGATTTTGAAAAAAACGCAATAATGGTTGTTATTACGGATTTTTGTGTACGTTTATTTTGGAAATCATGTGTTATTTTTGCAACGTCAAAATTTATATGCAAAATGAACAAAGACGTAATGATACTTACCGGAGCGGGTCAGATAGGCATGGCGATAGCCCGGCGCATTGGCTACGGCATGAAAATCGTGGTTGGCGACCGCAGCATTGACAATGCCAAGGCGATATGCTCCACGATGAATAATGCGGGTTTTGACACCGTGCCGTTTGAAATGGACTTGTCGAGCCGTGAGTCTATTCTCGCGTTAATCGGCGAGGCGCAGAATTACGGCGATATTTCAATGCTTGTCAACGCAGCGGGAGTTTCGCCCAGCCAGGCGTCGATTGAGACGATTCTGCGTGTCGACCTCTATGGCACAGCGGTGCTTCTTGAAGAAGTAGGCAAGGTAATAAAATCCGGAGGCGCCGGTGTCACTATATCCAGCCAGAGCGGACACCGCATGCCGGCCCTGGCCCCGGAGCAGGACCGGCTGCTTGCCACGACACCGGCCGAAGAACTGCTCTCGCTCGATATGCTCCGGCCCGATAATATCAGAGATACACTCCATGCCTACCAGATGGCTAAGCGTTGCAACGTGAAGCGTGTGATGGCCGAGGCGGTGAAATGGGGCGAGCGCGGAGCGCGCATCAACTCAATCTCTCCCGGCATCATCGTCACTCCGCTTGCTATCGACGAGTTCAACGGGCCCCGTGGCGACTTCTATAAAAACATGTTCGCCAAGTGCCCCGCAGGTCGCCCCGGCACGGCCGACGAAGTGGCTAATGTGGCCGAACTGCTGATGCGGCCGCAAGGGGCGTTTATCACCGGCGCCGATTTTCTTATCGACGGCGGTGCCACCGCTTCATATTTTTACGGACCGCTTAACCCCGACGCAAAATGAAAAGACCTTATATAGTATGCCACATGGTGGTCTCTATCGACGGACGCATCGACTGCTCTATGGTCGACAAAATCAGCGGCGACGAATATTACGAGACGCTTGAAAAACTCGACTGCCCGGCACACCTCGAAGGCCGCGTTACGATGGAGCATTACAATGCCCTGAAAGACCCGTTCACGGCCAAAGATGCCACACCGGCCGGGATGCCCTCGGTATACAAGGCTGTTGAATCAAGCGAGTATATTGTGGCGGTCGACACGCACGGCCGGCTGCGCTGGCCCGCTTCTGAAATCGACGGAGTGCCTCTTGTCTGCATTGTAAGCGAGCAGGTGCCGCAGGAATATCTTGAAACTCTCCGGGGCGAGGGAATATCCTATATATGTGTCGGCCGTGACGCCATTGACCTCGCAGCCGCAATGGAAATGCTGCGCTCGGATTTCGGCGTCGAGCGTTTGGCAGTTCTCGGGGGCGGACACATCAACGGAGGTTTTCTTGCCGCAGGGTTGATTGACGAGGTGAGCCTGCTGCTTGCTCCCGGCATCGACGGACGCAAGGGCCAGACTGCCCTTTTCGATGGCATAGAGGATATGAGCCGCATGCCCGTAAGGCTTTCGCTTGAAAGTGTCGGGCATGCAGGTAACGGCACCTTATGGATAAGGTATAAAACTAATTGCTGATGAGAACGATAAGTTTCGATGGTTAAAAAGATAATGCAATCACGATGTAGGGATGCACGGTTCGTGCGTCCGCGTAAATATCATTAACACAATTAATTAATATTGTTTTGCAACGGACGCACGAGCCGTGCGTCCCTACACTCAAAGCATTAACTTTCTTTTGTGACATACATAATCAGCATGGTCGTTATGTTTGTCACATCGGCACTTTCAATAGTGTCATGCGCCAACAGCACAACGGCAACAAATGAAACAAAAAACGTCAAAGAAAACAATATGAGCGCATCAATATCAGGCAAGAAAACTCTTGTGGTTTTTTTCTCCCACACGGGCGAGAACTATGGTGTTGGCAACATATCGGAGGGCAACACCCATATCATCGCAAAAATGATTTCAGAGGCCACCGGCGGCACATTATTTGAAATTGTGCCGGAAAAGGATTATCCCCACGACTCTTACAATGATGTGGTGGAAATTGCCAAGCAAGAGAAAGCGCAGAAAGCGCGTCCCGCAATAATAAAAGGCGACGTCAATGTTGAGGACTATGACGTTATTTTCATGGGTTATCCCAACTGGTGGGGAGACATGCCCATGGCTGTATATACTTTCTTGGAAAAACATGATTGGGCCGGAAAGACTGTCGTGCCATTCTGCACCCATGAGGGCAGTGGCTTGTCGGGCACTGAGAAGTATATTGCCGAGAAGTGCAAAGGCGCAACTGTCGCCAACGGTCTGGCGGTACGTGGCGAAACTGCGCAGAACAATCGTGAGCAAACCCGTAAATCGGTAAATGCCTGGATTGAAATAATGAAATGATTATGGACGAAATCAGGATAGATTGCGCCCATCCGTCGGCAGAAGAGACCGCATTGGCCAAGCAGCAGATGCAGACGTTGTTCAAACTCAATCATACTATGCCTGCAACAGAGGAGTTTGACAGTCTGTTGAAAGAACTTTTCCCTGCAATGGGAGAAGGAAGCCGTGTGAACACACCTTTGAGCGGTGTGCGATTCAACAAAGTGACGATAGGGAAAAACGTGGTTGTCATGCCCGGCTGCCTGATGATGTCGGCAGGAGGAATTGATATTGAGGATGATGCCATGATTGCAGCCAATGTTCAGTTGATTTCCAATAATCATGACCTCGACAACCGATGGATCATAACATGCAAGCCCGTTAGAATCTGCCGACGTGCATGGATAGGCGCAGGATCAACGATACTTCCAGGCGTGACAATTGGAGAAAACTCCGTAGTCGGTGCCGGAAGTGTTGTTACCCACGATGTAGACCCAAACACAATTGTTGCCGGAAATCCTGCACGGGTAATCCGAAAAATTACCGGAACTGTCTGATTGAGAGATACAAATAAATACAGCCTTCGCGTTAAATATAGTCTTCGCGCTGAGGGGTGAATACATCGATGACTTCTCCTCCCTCAATCACCTCAAATGAGTGTGGGGTATTGCCCGGAATCGCGTATGTGTCGCCGGGGAGCATTATCACATCGATTTTCTCCTCGCCCTCAACGATAAGACGGTATTTGCCGGAGATTACGTAACCGCACTGTTCGTGTGGATGTGTGTGGAGAGTGGCGAAATTGCCCTTCACATAGTTCATCTTTGTGACCATCGACTTCTCGCCGACTGCAAGGGAGTCAAGATTTACCCCTTTGAATGTTTTTTTAAGCGCATCTTCACGCCGGACAAATATTTTTAGTTTCATATATTTAATTATTTTAGTGATAATTCCATTTGTATATCTCCTCGGGCATATGCCGGATGGTATTCCGGCAATTCCTTGAAGCCGAGTTTGCGGTAGAGGGCTATCGCAGGTTTAAGGCGGGTATTGCTTTCCAAAAAGAGCATTTTACCGCCCAGTTCACGTGCCTTGTTTATAACCGCGTCGCAGAGCCTGCGTCCAATCCCTTTTCTCTGAATGGAATTGTTTACGGCAAGTTTTGCCAACTCAAAATCGTAGGCAGAATCCTCCGGCATTGGACAAAGTGAGCATACTCCGACCGGAAACCCGTTATACAGCGCGACAAATATATGGCCGCCTTTTTCGAGGATATGTTTTTCCGGGTTTTCCAGAACCTCGATGTCGTGCGGTTCAAGTTCCCAGTACATTTCTATCCATTTGCGGTTAAGGTCGTAGAACGCTTTTTTATATTGAGGCTGATACTCGACTATCTCCACTTCCGAATGTTCGCGTTGCTCCTTTATTTCCCTTACCCGCTCAAGCATTGACTTGCGCCCGAGCGCTTTCTCCCAATCGGCGATGGCCGCCCACAGGTCATTGTCGCACTCCGCAGAGATCTGTTCGACGGCTCTTTCCACATCCCGGAGTTGGGCTATGAGTTCACGGGATAGGCTTTTTCCGTATTCGGTAAGTGTAATGAGCGTGCATCTGCGGTCGGCCTTGTCGTCGACTTCCGATATAATCGCCGCCTTCATCATTTCCTTTACAATTGTGCTTACAGACGGGTGAGACTGTCCTATTTCCCTTGCAATGGCAGTGACGCTTTTGGGCTGTTCGTCTGTAAGGGAGTAAAAGACGGGGAACCATTTAGGCTTTAAGTCAACGTCATATAAGCCATATATTCCGGCGGCATCGCGTGTCAGCGTCTCGGTCAATACCCTCAGCCGGCTTCCGATAGCCATTTTGCCTGTACGTTCAAAAAAGTCCATATGTGTATCTAATTCCGTAATTGATTACGCAAAATTATAACTAATATCTGAATTGACAAAATTTTATATTGAAAAATTTATGGGCGGATGCAAATCTCAGATGTAAATCTCAGCCAACTGCACGAATGGAGAACGGCTAAATCTGAACGCATTACTGTTTGTTGCCTCGTATCCGGCTTAGGCTTACCGGGGTAACTCCAAGATATGATGCCAGATTTTCCAATGGAATACGGTTCAGCAAATGGGGCTGCTCTCTTAATAGTTGCTTATATCTTTCGCTTCCGGTTGTGAATAATTGTGGGATAAGGGCTTTTTCTGCCCTCAATATTTCTTTCTCGGCAAATATCCTGCCCCAGTTGGCGATATGAATGTCGTGGCGGTAAAGTTGATGAAGGACGTCTGCCGATATTTTATATAATATGCAGTCTTCAATAGTGACAATACTTTCATATCCGGGCTTGCCATTTATGTAACTCTGCATCGACAATGCCACAGTGCCTTCTTCTCCTATCCAGAATGTAATGTCACGGCCTTTGGCGTAACAAAAAGCACGCACGATTCCTTCTGCGACAAAGAATACGTTTCTGCAAACCTTGTCGGCTTCAATAAGCATGCTTCCCTTCTTCGCCTCAACTCTTTCTGCCTTTTCTGCAATCTTGTCAATAGATTCAGGCGGCAATGGATAAATGCGGGTCAATATCTCAGTCAATTCCATATGCAAATTTACAAAATTATCAAATGTAAAGAACGGTTCTGTCTATACTATCTATCTTTGCAAACGTTATGAACTGGATAATTCTTATATTGGCAGGACTGATGGAGGTGGCCTTCACATTCTGTCTTGGAAAAACAAAGACGGCAGTGGGTGCCGTTCAATATTGGTGGTGGGCAGGATTTCTTGCCTCGCTTGCATTGAGCATGTATCTCATGGCCCGTGCCGCACGCACAATACCGATAGGAACGGTATATCCGGTTTGGACCGGCATCGGAGCCGTAGGGGCGGTCATAATCGGAATCCTTTTCTTTAATGAACCCGCAACATTCTGGCGCTTGTTTTTTATAACAACCCTCATTCTCTCAATAATCGGTCTTAAAGTATTTTGATATGGAACGAAAGATGCGTAGATTCAGGCAGCAACTTGCCGTTGAAGATGCTGTGAAAATATTGAACGGCTGCACAAACGGAGTCCTTTCACTTGTCGACACGGATGGTGAGCCATATGGTGTGCCTATAAGTTATGTTTACGATGGGTGCAACCGCTTATACCTGCATAGCGCGTCTTCCGGTCGCAAGATTGACTGTGTTAAAGCCGACTCTCGTTGCTCATTCTGTGTTGTGTCACAGGACAACATTGTCCCGGAGGAGTTCACGACCTACTTCCGCAGCGTGATAGTGGCAGGGAAAATCAAGATTCTGACTGATATTGAAGAAATCCGCCAAGGGCTCGTCATGCTCAGTGACAAATATTGTCCGGGAATAGATCCGGCAAAAGAGATTGACAAGTTTATCAATGCGGTTAAAGTCTTGCGCATAGACATTGACAGCATCACCGGAAAAGAATCAATAGAACTTGTACGGCAAAGGCAGATGCTTGGACATTGACTAATAAATGCCGCTTTTGGAGCGGCATTTAACATCGGGGGTGCCCGTCAGAGCGTTGTGATATGTGGGGCAATTTCAGGGTCGTGGCATGCGAAGGAGTCGATGCAGTCAGGGCTTTCACTTACTGTTTTTATCCATTCAAGAGATTTCAATGCGGACTTCTTATCCTCACATATGCCGGGTAGAATCAGTTCTTTCCATGAACGCGTGGCATAACCTCCATCGGAGAAATACATCGCCCGTTTGCCATTGTTGCTTACAAGTGTTGCGAAGAGTCCCTTGCTGTGCCCCGGAATATGCACCAACTGCACTGTGCCGTCGCCAAGCAGGTCGTATGATTCGCCTACCGGGCCGAGGTTGCTCACGGTATATTGGAAAGCCGTGATGCCGGTATCTTTCCAAAGCGAAGGAGTGTAGCGCGTGTGGGACTCCAGCCATGACGAGGCACTTGCAATCTCATCTTCCGAGGTCATGATATGCTTGGCCCCGACCAGTTCGCGCAGTCCGCCAACATGGTCGCAATCAAGGTGAGAGAGAACAACAAAATCCAAATCTTCGGGCCTCACGCCCATACGTGCAAGTTGTTCGGACGCGGTCATTCCTTTCTCAACGAATCCCTCACTGACTCGCACGAGCATTCGGCCCAACTGCGTAGCCTGGGCTTTGTTGTCGAGTACACCGGCAGGCGACATCATACGGTTCCAACCGGTGTCAACAAGTATTTTTGCCTTTGGATGTTCAATATATACGCACGATACGGGAAGCCAGATTTTATCCTTTTTCGGGAGAAACAGTCCGGATGCCTTGATGATGTTGCCATCACCAAAAGGTAGCGACGGCGAGACGCGAACCCGCCCGCAGTGCATCATGTGTATTTTTATCCGGCTCATACCTATCACTTTTTAAGAAGATTCTCCGCACATTTTGCTCCCGCATCAAATGCTGCCTTTAAGTCAATACTGAAATGCGAGTCACGGTAATGGCGCTTGTCGGCTTCATCAAAGTATTCTGATTCATACTTTGAATAGTCGGTGAATTGATAAGTATTATATGCTGTAACTCTTTCCACCTTGCATTTGTATGCCCAGCCTATTGTGGTCTCCATTTCATCGCAGCGCGACAGATAATTGTGTGCCACTACAAAATCCTCAGGAGCGTTCATTGTGTAGAGCATCGTGAACTCCACCGGGTTTTCAACCATATTGCGTGGCGGGTTGCCATAGGTCATGACTGAGAATATCATTCTCTCCAGCAGGCATTTTGTGTATGCGTTTAAGTCGCCGAAATAAATCGGAGCAGCGATTGCCACTGCATCGGCATGGCGGATGTCGGCAAGGATGTCGTGGATTCCATCATTTATAGGACAAGTGCCAAAGAACTTACCATCTTTCAATTTACAGGCAAAGCAACTTCTGCATCCTGTGAAAGTGAGGTCGTAAAGATTCACAACCTCAATATCGGCACCGTTACACACTGATTTAACCCCGTCAACCCAGCTGAGAAGCAGCAGGTCGGAGTTCCAACCTTTGCGTGGACTGCCATTGATAGCGATTATCTTCATATTTATTCGTTTTACATATGATAACATAATGTTGTGGACTATGGTTTATCCGCTTAAGGTTTTTGGCGATTGGAACGAGGCCGCTTTTGAAGGTGAGATTTGGGGATAACTTATTTGATTAAAGGGAGTTGTGCAAGCATATTCTTTAGCCTTATTGCAAGGCGTGGCATAGGCTCCGCGATGGTAAGAGCAATCAGTTCATTTGTAGCAGCAATGTCGCTTATAAGGCGCACTACTTCGTTGAGTTTAAATCCACCGGCCGGGCCGTCGGCGACAGCGGCGAGTATATCGGCTGGATCCATTACGTCCATGTCAAAATGTATCATCACTTTTGATTTACCCGACTTTTTCAGCCAGTCAATCACTGGTTGGCTTGTCCCGGCAAGTTGTTGTGGCGAATAATGTGTTAATCCGAGCTCCTCCACCCGTTTTTCAATATAGGGATATTCACACTCCCTTAAACCTGCGAGGCATACGGCTTCCGTCGGAACACTTGCGGGAAGTTGCCCCACTATATCCTTGTCCCCCATGCCCATGCAGGCAGTGAGTGCCATCGCATGATAACCGTTGTAGTCATCGCCGGGTAGAGTTATGTCTGGATGGGCATCAATCCAAACTATCGCCACATCTCCGTTGTATTTGTCTGCAAGATACGAGAACACGGGTGCGCTTACCGAGCATTCTCCACCGAGCGTCACAACCTTGTCTGGATTTGCTATGCGCAGTGTGTCAAGCGCAGCCTTTGTCTGCTCGGCAATTATATCATGGTCAAGCACACCGTTTTTCTCGATCCGCTCTGAAATTTCCGTGGAAACGGGCACTGTAAAGGTTTGATTGCTTGTTTCGGGAGCAAGGAAATTCAACAGCATCGCGCCGAGATAATATCCACGTGAAGCATCCTCAGCCGGGATATTGGGAATCCACCGGGCAATGTTTCCACCTTGCCATTGGGGGTAAATCAATCGTATTGTTTTCATCGTGTTCATTGTCTTATTTAATAGTAAGAACGTATATTATACCTCAATAGTTGAGCAAGCGCCCGAAGTCGTGTCAGTCGCCAATCATTTCACCTTTGGCACTTGCCTCAATCAATTTTTGGAGGCGACTGTTGAACAGTTCCGGCTTTGATTTTACCCTGTGGATATTGTCTATCCTCACACGCTGATAGAGAGGTGGCATAGCCTGAAAATTCTCCCAAGCCGAGGGCATGTTCTTGAAAGCCGTTACGATTTCAGGCATAATCACAAACTTTGCATTAAGATTGGGACACGCCTTGCACCCGCGTTCGGTCATCAGCCCTAATCTTTCCAGCCTGCGGCACCGTTCAAAGAGCATCTTCCGGCGGTGTCTTGCCTCGCTTGGCCCCCACCCAACATTCCTTCTCCGTAGCATGATTGTCAATAAGCCACTGCCGGAATTGCGCACGGTCTTTTATGTCGAGGATATTCTCCATCATAAACGTATTATTTGGTTTCGAGCATGCGTCTTATTGAGTCTTTGACTTTCTGCAAATTGCTGTCGGTCAATAATGGAATCAGGTCTTGTATCTCCTTCGCAGGCTTATCCCACCATTTCAGTCGCTGCAATAAATAAATCAATTCGTCGTCGAAACGTTTGCGTATGGACCGTGCCGGATTTCCTGCGACAATGGTATAAGGCTCCACATCTTTGCTCACAACACTGTTCAAGCCGATTATAGCGCCGTCTCCGATGTGTACGCCCGGTAAAATAGTTGAATTTTGCCCAATCCATACGTCATTCCCGATAATAGTGTCTCCTTTTAGGGGCAAGTCGTTATGAGAAGGGGCGGGCTGTTCCCAGCCCATCACATAAAACGGATAAGTAGACGCCGCGTTCATCTGATGGTTGGCTCCGTTCATAATGAATGTTACGCCTGATGCAATCTGGCAGAACTTGCCGATAATGAGTTTGTCGCCAATAAAATCGTAATGATGCAGTACATGCCTTTCGAAATCCACATCACTGAAATAGGTGAAGTCCCCGACTATTATATTGGGATTGGTAATGGTCGGCTTTACTAAAATCAACGTGTCGCAATTCTTTATTGGAAATACACTATCGGGAGAAGGTGTCATTGGGAGATTAGATTTTTATTATTGATTGCTCCTTGCGGGTATTTTCGGCCCAAGCCGAAAAGGGTAAATTCGAAAATACGGTGCATGGAATCGCGTAGCGATTCAAGAATGTAGCCGGGGGTAGAGCGACAGCGAAACCCCCGGTATGTTGCGGTTGGTCAATCAAGGTATCGGAGCGAGCGGCAGCGTAGCGTTCTGCACCGCGGTTGGCAAAGGCGGACGCTCCGGCCGGCCTCCGCTCCAAAGCCATTATTGATGCTTGCTCCTATACCCGGGGCTATCGCCCCGCGCTACAATATTCGTCTCCTGACGGAGACCCCCTATGCACCGGATTTACGGCTTGTGCATGTATTATGGGGTTGCATCCTCAAAAAAGAAGACCCTGTAAGTATGTTGCTTACAGGGCTTTCCAATGCTTTTGGCGGAGAGGACGAGATTCGAACTCGTGGTAGGATTGCTCCTACGTCAGTTTAGCAAACTGGTGGTTTCAGCCACTCACCCACCTCTCCGGGGGGGTCTTTTGGAGGTGCGTTTCCAAAAGACTTTGCAAAATTAGGTGTTTATTTTGAATTTTGCAAATTTTCGGGCATTTTTTTATAATGCAAATGCGTATGAGATGCCGATTGAGGGCACGAGGGCACGTGTTTTGTAGTCGGCGACGAATGTCTGTGTAAGGGGAAGGTGCTGTTCGGCGGGGAGCAGGGCGTTGATTTTGGGGGCGAGCATGTCGGTGTATGTTCCAACGGCGTTGTCGGCTCCAAGTCCGATTACATAGAGCATTGCCAGGTCGATCGACAGGTTTTTAATGGGGCGGAAGGAGAGGCCGACTGATGGCTCGATTTTAGTCATGCCGGGGGTTTCGGGGTTGTAGTGCTGTTTGTTGACGGGAGTGAGGTCGAGTATGAGGCCGGCGCGGATGTCGAAGCGGTCGGTGAGGCCATATTGCGCGCCGAGGCGGAATGCCCATGAGTTGTGGTAGTTTTTCTCGAGGTGCTGGTCGAAGCGCGAGAGGTTGGGGT
>CANRZQ010000045.1 GCA_947644475.1 uncultured Muribaculaceae bacterium | reverse complement strand
CTTGAAGCGCATACGCGCTTCTTTTCCATAGTGATGGCTTATTTGAACCGCATTGCACGAGCCGTGCGTCCCTGCCTTTGGTATTTTGAGAGGCCCTCTCCTATTCTATTTTGACATACTACCGCATTTGATATAATAAAAAGGCCATCGGAATGATACTTCCGATGGCCTTTTTTTGTTTTAGAGCAATGCCTTATTCAAGGACGAGCATTGTCCAGTAATCGAGAGAGGGTACGGTCACTTTTACCGAGCGTCCCTGCTGTGTGAAATCAAGTTCAAGCGGAACGCAGGCATGCTTGTCGGGAGTAGCCGCCCACACCTTGGAAATCATGCGGTCGCAGTCGATATCAAGCGTTATATCCGACAGATGTCCGGGGGCAGGCATGTCGGCATTTATGTCGCGCCATCCAAGATTGTTCACGTTGCAGAAATTCAGCAGATGGTAAACCAGCGAGCCTGCACCAGTCTCCTTGCCATGCACCACAACCTTGCGGGGCTGCGGGCCCATCTGGTAGTTCCATATGGATATTTGATGGTCTGACAATGAAGTGATTTTAGGGCTAAGTTCCCGCTTAGTATCGTACAGATAATTCTCATATGCAGTGATGAAATCGTAGTAGCGGGTAATGCTCTCTACAAGTTCATCACTCATTTTGAGATTTGTAGCGGGGAAATATTCGCGGCACAGCATATTGCTGCCGGTGCCGAGTTCAAGGTGGGAAGCACCGAGGGCGAATATGCAAGCGTCGGTAAGCAATATGCCCGGCGTATTGAAATTCTTGCCGGAATTCTTGTCGGCGTAATCATAGTTCATATATGCCGCAAAAACGGTTTTCATATCATCGCCTCCGGCTTGCTTATTGTCAAAGATAGCCCAGTACAGATCCATCATTTCAGCCTCTGAGGCCCACATCTCATTATAGCAGACATCCACTACGCCCGACGATGCAATCTGGCGCGCGCCGTATTTCGACACAGAATTCATTATCAGCCGTTTGTCGGGATGACGCTGCTTGCACGCATTGAGCAAGGGCTGAAAATGGTCGGCAAGGTCGAAGCGGTTGCCCCAATAGTCATACACGTATCCGCCTTCCCAGCCCCGTCGGCCAACCTGGTCGATTTGGAAGCCGTCGAAATCAAGATTTGAGTACACTTCCTCGTTGCGGTCACATATATAGTTGAGCCAGCCGGTGTTGGCCGGGTCGACAAACTCTATGCTGCTTTTCCAACTCGAAGGAAGGGCGTGCTCGTCCTTTATCGTCCGGCCTGAGTCAAGAAAATAATACCAGTCGTCACGCACTCCGTCGTCCGCAGCCCCGGCTGATGGCAACGCGCCATAGCCAAGATTGTAGAAAATCGACTTCATGTTAAACCCGTGCTGCATGCTTATAAACTCTTTTACCACATTCAAAGATATGTTGCGCATGGCAATGTCCGTATATGTGTCATCGCTGCAATATGGCCAATGATGTTTCCAATGCCAGTCTTGAAACTGCACGGCATTGATGTGCCGTCGGTTGAGAAAGGCTACATCTCCGCCAATCCACTGCTCTTTGCCCGGCTCATACCAGGCAGTGTATCCGTAACGCGGGAAACGCTTCCAGTCTGACGAGACATCCACGCCTATCGAACCAAGTATCTCCTCTTTGCCATCGCTGTCAAGGCGGTATACATCTACGAGATAACCGCAGAAATCATCTGTGGGCGGATTCCACGGCCACCATTCCTGCCGTAAGGGTTCCTCTTTGAGCACTTCGATGCCACGGCGATAACGGATGACAGCACCATCGTATTGATTGAACTTCGATGCCTGTATCCATACGGTTTCTCCCGGACGATAGCAAGCACGGTCGGTCCAAAGGTCAAAGTCGCCGGTGGAAAAACTGAAATCAGACGAGATGACTCGGCTGCTTTGACCATGCACATCTCCGTCTGCCGTGACCACATATTCAAAGTTGGAGGCTTGTGGCACCCGTTTGTCTCCTTTTGGACCTATGCGCATATATTCTCCGGAATCCGGCTTGTCGGCAAGCACCAGGCCCTCTCCTTCTTCAAGGGTTGTCAACCCTACATAGAAATTGCCTTGTGGCAATCGGGTCATTGCCTCGATATCGGATGGAGGCCAGGGAATAGAACCATTGCCTTTGGCTATATACACCGGACCCTGCGCCGTGGCGCTGGCCGACAATGTGAGCCATGCAAAAGTCAATATTATTTTATAGCATTTTTTCATTTTACAGTAATTTTAAATACTTTCTTATCTGCCTTCACCAAATACACTCCCGACGGCACGGAGCACGGAGATTCCGAACCAACTTTCCGGCCGACTACATCATATATGGCAAGGGAAGTATAATCCCCGTTCACAATAATAGAGCCGTCGGACACCATTACTTTCACCGCTACTTTCACCGCGCTGTCTGCCGTGGGCCCCTCCACACCGGAGACTATATGCCGACTGGCCGAAAGCACCGGAGCGTTTCCGGTGAAATCTGCGGTGACGATGTATTGTCCGTCGGCAGGTACGGTATAACTGTATCCGTGCATGGGCGACACGTTTGATGTCGTCCCCGACGAAATATCGACATCGATGTTTGGCGACAACACACAGTCGGGCCATTTGCCGGGGTCTGTCGACAATTTGTAGTATTGTCCGGCCTGCAAATACACTTCTGATGAAAACTTGCCATCGGCGACAGGTGCGATTTCCCGGCAATCATCGCCGGAAGTGCCGATATGAAGTGTTTCGGGCACACGTGCCATATGGACACGCAGCGCGTCGCGGTCGACGCCTACCAGATAACGTCCGGGCTGACCGGTAAAGAAACCGTCGAGCGACGGAGCCTCCTCGGTCCGGATATCAATGCCATAATAACGGTCGGACCCTTCATTCTTGAAAGTGACTGTGTAGCAGCCGCTTACCGGGACAAGGTATTTGAAATCCTCGGCCGAGCCCCAGCCGTCGTTATACACCATCTGATGTCCGCCATTCCACAATTCGTCGAGAGACACAGGAGCATTATAGCAAGGGAACCAGTCGTCGCAATCCCCGGCAAGGAATTTAATTTCTCCGCGCCGGAGTTGACCCGACCATTCTGCCTTCCCTTCGTCGTCGGCAAAAACAGGAATCACCTTTTTGCCCTGAGATGGATCGCCCCATCCAAGCGCGCCGTCACCGACAATGCCTAAGACAGGACGCCGGAAATTTACTTTCAGGTTACGAAGGTCGACCACCATCCTGACGAAGCCGGCCTTGGGGTTGACGAATTTGAAATCATAATAGGAGCCGTTGGTATTGTCGACAAGTGTATAGTCAACTCCCGTTGAAAAACTAAGGTCGGGAGAGTCGGCCACGACCGAACTGTTCCAATCGCCTCGTTTATTTAAGAACTTGAACTGTCCGCTATTAAGCCAACCGTCCCATAGAAAGCAATCGTTTCCAATCGGAATCATTTCTTCCGCGAGGTCACAATTCCAATTATCCGCAGTCGCATCTCCGGCGACATAAAGGTGCAGATAATTCAATTCGCCCTTGGCAGGCATCGAGAAGATGCCTGCCAAGGGCAGAATTGCAATAAGAGTTAGTTTGATTTTCATCTTTTGATAAATCGTACTGATGTATTATGCGCATTTGCCACGTAAACACCGGCCGGGAGGTCCGAAATGTCGACTGTGGCCGAAGTGCCGTTCACTTGCGACACAGACATTAACTGTCCGCTTACGGCAAACACAGCCAATTTTCCTATTGATGCATTTGCCGTGACATTTAGCAACCCGTCACGAGCCATGACTTTCATACCGAAGCCGTCGGCAATATCGGGATTGACGCTCTCTACTCCGCTTGTGCCCATAGACGAAGCGACAGACAAGATATTAGACAGTGCGTCAAACTCGTGATCCGCGGTCATCGTGCGTTTCAATGCAACCTTGTAGCGATATCGTCCCGCAGGCAGAGTCTCGTTGTCGGTTACCTTGACTTTGGCAAAGGCGTCGCTGGTGAGGTATTGTCCTTGCGGGAGTTCCACCTCCTCTACGACCGTGCCGCCGGCTTGGGATGCACGCGTATTGCCCTCTTCATCGAGCAAATAACGCTCAATACGGTAATATGTAATCAATCCGTATGTGCGGTCGATCATCTCGATGGGCGTGCCGCTTGCATTTTGGATGCTGTAAGTATAGTTGATTTGATTTTTTTCTTCGTTGGCCCAGTCTATAGAAATCTGGGGTCCGCGAGGCTCTTGGTAGAACACAAGGAATGAAGCCTGATCAACGCCGTTTTCATCCTTACCCTTGTAAGCGAATCCGGATTTGAGGTTAAACCAGATTTCCACACGCTTGTAGAAACGGCGGTTCGGAATCGCGCCATCCATTATTTTGCCTTCGGCATCAACCTTGTCAGTCCCGGTTTCTCCGTAGCCTACCGAGAAGTTGGCGGCAGGTACATCGCGGAACAATGTGTAGGCTTGTACTTCGCCGGGAGTGTAGAATGCCGTGCGGTTTTCATACTGTGCTCCGTGGGAAGCGTTCGAGCCATACCAGCGAGTAAAGAATGTGCCGTTGTCGTCGTACTCGAAATTGGTAATCGAGCCGCCCCATCCCGACCATACCTTGAAGTCGCCAATCATCCACATGTCATCCACGACATAGCATACCATATCGTCGGGGTTGACAACCATCTTGTCGTCAAGATTCTGCGGGATGTAGTTATTGGCGTCATGTCCGTCGGCACCGAGAGTGGAATAAGTGTTAAGCACCTCTTGATGCTCGAGCCCGAAATCGTCCATAAAACTACGCTGGCCGAACTGCGGGTCATGTACAAGATTTTCACGATAGGTGAAAGTAATGTTGTTGGAGGTATATTCCAATCCCTCGGCATCGCCACTTCCGTCCTTCACAAATTTGAAGTAGGTAGGATGAGACACCAGCCAGTTGCGGGTAAAACTTGTCTGGTAGATATATTCACCGTATCCGTCGATATAAGGCTTGCCTTTTTTCTCATACTGAATCCAGGCCTCAGCCCATTCCTGACCGCCATATGCAGGAAGTCCGTCATTTTCCTGCCTGTTGTTCAGCGGTGTGGTGGAAACACCGGCAATGTCAAGATTTCGAATACGCGAGCCGCAAAGGGAGAAAGTGCGCAATTTCGCTACTTCCATCGCGTCGGAGGTGAGTCCATCAAAGGTTAGGGTTACAGGTTTTCCCCATTCGTCAACAGTAAGTTTTATTGAATTGACACGCGAGGGCATCGATTTTATGTGGTCGATGTCTCCGTAGCCGTCGGCATCATATATGTTGATCAGACGGTAAGCCATGTTTTCGAATCCACCGTGCTGGAAAGGAGTGGCAGTGCGCTTGTAATCATTGTAACGAGTGCCTGTAAACTTGCCGTCCTCGCATCCGTTGCTGCCTATGGCCGTGATCGCATCCAGAGGGAAGTCTACGGTTATCTCAGCCTTTGCTCCGGAGGGATCGAGCACGCTCTTGCTATTGATGTCGGTATGGGTAAAGCCAATATATGTATGGTGGATATAATCACGGTAATTGTCAACCATACCTACCATCACATATCCATTATACAGCAGACGGGCGGGAATTTCATAAGTGCCGTCGTCTTGGCGCACAAATTCCCATTCGGGTTGCAGACGCCATGCGCCCATGCGCTGTCCTACGAGGAAATAATGCGGGTTACCGTCAATGAAGTCTTCCTCTTTCAAAGGCATGTTTACCACCACCGGTCCTGTTATTTTCAGCACCGGGGCCTCACTCTCATCCGGTACTACCGTGACATTGTATATGCCGGATTCCTCTACACTTATTGTATTAGATTCTTTTCCGCCAATCCGGGCCGAGAATTCTCCGCCGGCTTTCAGGAATATGCCCGATTTGATGAAAATGCGGGAGGAAAGACTGTTCTCATCAAGTGTGATTGACCGGCATACACTGCCGTCCTCATCACAGAGGGCATCGCCTTGCAGGAGAACTGTATTGTAATCGAAATTATAAACGGGTGTATATCTGTCGAATGTCACAGACACGGAATACCATCCCGGGAATTCGGGCTTTTTGACGGCCATGACATCGCCGTCGGCCATGAACGAATATTCTTTCAGATTTTCATTGCCGATATAATGAAGGCGGGCGGCGGCTTTGCCATCCTCGTTAGTGCGGTATGAATGTGAATTCTCATCATAAGCCAGTTCGCACAAGCCTTCTATCCAAAGTTGCTGCGGTGCGCCCACTTCCAAAGAAAGAGTTCCGTCACCTTCTTCACTTTGAGCGACATTGACGCTGCGCATGCCGGGTGCAGAGACAAAGAAATCGGCTCCGTTGTCGACATTGCTAATGCCTGTGCCGACTCCGTCGGCGAGGACAGTGTTCTCAATAATATGGGAACCGAAATACTTGCCTTCGACCACAGGCTTGAAGGCTCCCTCTCCGAAAAAGACATGTTTTGCGGAGAAAGCACCATTTTCACCGGCTTCGAGACATGGGCCGTCGGATTCAGTATTCCATGTAGTAAGCACGCCCGGGCCTGCAAGGCTTACCGACTTGGGCTGCATATAGAAATTTATAGTCTTGGCGGCTGCATTGAGTACGATACGGTATGTGCCGGGCACTATGTCTGCCTCCTCACGGGTAGTCTGGTCGGGGTAGCCAACAGTCCATTGCGAGTCACCGTCGGGATTGGTGGTAAAGGCTCTCTTCGATTCCTTGAAAAGATAATATCTCGAGTCATAGCCATGGTTGATGTCTATGGCAATCTTGAACGAACCATTGGTAAAGGTAACTACACCTTCGTAGACAAATTTGTCCTCACTATTGTCATTTGTCAGTATATAGTCACGGAGCAATGACTCGGGCCAGTTGCCGTTTACACCTTGAAGCCACAGCGTGCTTTGCCGGGTGATTCTCATCTTCTTTTCAGAGAGATTAGCCTCTACACGGTATACGCCGGGCTCTGCAACATTATAATATGTATCCTTGCCATATGCCATGTCAAGCGTCTGTCCATCGGCAATGTCAATGCCGTCGGTTTCGGGAGAATAATACTTATAATCCCATTCACTATCGTTGAGTTGCACACGGAACTTGCCGTCGATATAGCAGTTTGTCTCGTACCAGCCGTCCCCGTTCATTGACATAGGCACGAACTTAGACTGGTCATAACCGGCAGGAGTGCCTTCGCCCATGAGGTATATGTTGTCACGGCGCATTACCGTGATGGTATTATTGTTGAGATCGGCTTCCACTACGTAGGCGCCCGGTCGGTCTACACTGAATTTACGGTCACCGTCGTCCGGATGATAATATATGCTTGCGGCACTGCCTGATGTCAAAGTTGTGTTTGCACCAGGAGTAAAGTAATGTCCGTCAAAATCCTTGTAGAGTTGAAGCCTGAAATCTCCGTTGTCAAGATAGCAAAGAGTGCGCCATACATTAGAGCCGCTTGCAGTTTCCTTCAAGGGAGTTGCCGCATTTACATCCCACCCTCCGGGAGTAGCCTCACCAATGAGGTAGATTTCTTCCAGTTTGTTGATTTTTACAACATTATTGTCTGAAAATGCCTCGATATGATAAGTGACATTCTCTTCCGGGACAAGGAAATAATTGTCATTGACATGCAAGCCGGCCCACTCCCCTAACCCAAGGGTAAGGCCGGATGTTTCCGGACCGTGATATTTGTCGGAATTCCATTCTCTTGTTTCCTGAAGGCGGAAGGATTTTATGACATCGCCGTCATATCCGTTATAGAGCGGACAGACTGCAACCCATCCGAAATCGCCTTTCCCGGCCATACTTACGGCCCTGCCCAAGTCAAAGCCACCGGGAGTGCCGGGCCCCACAACATACATGGCATCCCATGCGGAGGCTGACATCGCAGAAAAGGCTATAACAGTGGTTAGCAATGTTTTACGAATCATCATTCTAAGATTTTAAGGGTAAATAATGTTAAGTCAGGGATATAAACCGTGTGCACGGGCAACTTTTAAGTGCTGCCCGGCAACGATTCAAATTATATGGATTCTTTATTTATTCCTGCGGATACTGCCGATGGCGTATCCGCAAGAAAGTGTTCAGAACCGTATCTTAGTGGCGGTTCCGTCGGCGGCAATCTTGATTACAAGGCTGCCTGCGGCAGGATTGGCAATCTTGCGGCCGTCGATTGTATAGTATGCAGCAGGTCCGTCGGCAGGGTGAGTTGCGACATCATCGATACCGGCACTTGCGGTCTCTTTTATGTCGAGAGTGTTTGTGAGCAGGCTGGCCTTTACATCATACTCTCCTGCCTTGTTGATGGGCCACTGATTGTCGCCTTCGGCATTGAGTACCATTTTGGAGGCATCGTCGACATCGCGGAAATACCAGAACTGAGGATTCCATGTGCCGGAACCTTTAAGAGCGGTGGCAATCTTGAAAGTACCCTCGCCCAAATCAATGGCATTGGCGGTATAAGTAAGAGGCTCCTGAGCATCCTGCGCCATTACCACACCTTCGTCGACTGCATATCCGGTAGAGAGAACCGAGCCGACAATAAACAGGGAGGCATAACGCACCTGCGAGTCTTGATAAGCCGATTTCACGATTGTAGCCTCCAAAGCCTCTGTGTCGACGGTAATAAGGTAATTGGCCGATTCAGAGACATGGATTTTGTTGTCGGGGTCGCCGGCAGTATAGATTAGTTTCACCTTGCCGTCGGCACCGGGAGTGGCGTTAGCGTCTTCCGCGCGATATTCCATATTGCCGAAATCGTATTTGGTCAGGAACTTGAAGTCCTTGCCGGCTTCGAGATACATGGTGCCGGAGTAGACCTTCGACCCGGACGGTGCTACGATAGCGGTTGCTTCGTCGCAACTCCATCCGTAAGGGGTTGCGTCACCGATCACCCAAAGCAGATCGGTACGGTTTTGTGCTGATGCGGATACGGCGGCAGAAACCACGCAGATAGCCGCAACGGTAAGTTTGGTAAAGTTTCTCATTTTAGACTGGTTTTATTAAACGGTATTAATTCTTGGTTTGTATAATCTTGCAATTTTGCATTGATCATCGTGATTGGATATTGCAAAATTATACAAAGGGTTGCAGCCAGTCAATGAGAGGTACCGAAAAAGTAGTGGTTTTAGAAGGTTATAATATTGTTATTCAATAAATTAATTAGAAATTAAGAGGCTATATATATAGTGGTTGATGAGTGTATTTTGTGTAAATCGACATGCTTTTGAAGATAAAAAAAGCGCCGTACCGCATGTATAGGCATGCGGTACGGTGCAATAATGCGGCACTGATTGTCAATTTATTTCTGAGAGTGAGCGCATTTCATCGTATTCTTCCCAGTCGGGATCATTCTCCGCTGTTATTGTCAGGGGCAGCAAGGGGAATGGTTCAAGCGCAAGGTTCAGTTTCTTGTTGAAAATATTAGTTGACAGCGTATAGAACACCATCTGACGCTCACCGGCACCGGTGTATATTCCTGTAAGCACAGCAACCGGGTCGGCTTTCAGAACAGCATCGAACGAGTCGACAATAGCCTGCAACTGATTGGCTTCCTTGTCGGTTGGCATTCCGGAAGAAATGGCTTCGTAAGGAATGGTTACCGTTACACGTATTTTGAATTTTGGATTTGAACGGAATGTAGCGATGTCGCCACGGCCGGTGACCATTATCAGGTTTCCGTTCTCATCTTCCAATGGAGATGTCCACCACATTTTATTGAATTTAAGATATGAAAAATCAGGATAAGGGGACCGGCTGTAAGCCGAGTTCTGTAACGACGCCACTTTCCCGCAAGGAGAGTTGGAAATCGCCGTCCGTCATTTATCTGAGCAGTCTACCCGCCGGCAATGAGCGAGCAACCCATATGCGCCGGTTTACTTGACCTTGCAACGCGCAAGACGTGCGGCACGCCATATCGCTGTGGCGTCCGGTGGGCTCTTACCCCGCCTTTTCACCCTTGCCAACATCCTTGACGGATGCCGGCGGTTGTTTTCTGTCACGCTACTCTACCGTTGCCGATAGCTCACCTTTCGTGAGTGCGCTGCTCTATGTTGCCCGGACTTTCCTCCGGCCGGCATATGCCGGCCGGCGACGGACCGCCGGTCGCCCAAATCCTGAATTATAACTTACAACTCACGATGCACGATTCTGGTTGTGCATCGTGAATTGTGCATTGTGCATTGATTTATACGTATCCCCGGATAATGCCACGCTTTGAATTGCGGACAAAAAGGATAACTTCGTCGCGCTCTTTCGATGCAGGCAGTTCGGCTTCAATGCGCTCGATGGTATCGGAAAAGTTCAATCCGGACAAATACAGGTATCTGTAAATATCCTGAATGTCGCGTATGGTCTCATTCGAGAAGTTGCGACGGCGAAGGCCAATGGAGTTGATGCCACAGTATGCGATAGGCTCATGGGCGGCCTTCACATAGGGAGGAATGTCCTTGTTGATGAGGGCGCCGCCCTGTATCATCACATGCGGACCAATATGGCAGAACTGGTGAATAAGAGTACCGCCGCCAACAATTGCGAAATTGTCAATCACTACCTCGCCGGCTACCTGTGTGGCATTCGACATAATTACATTGTCGCCTATGACACAATCATGGGCAACATGGCAGTAAGCCATGATAAGGCAATTGTTGCCGACAACAGTCTTGCCCTTTGATGCTGTGCCGCGGTGTACGGTCACACATTCGCGTATGACGGTATTGTCGCCAATGATAGCGACAGTGTCTTCACCTTGAAATTTGAGGTCCTGCGGCACGGCACCAAGGACTGCTCCCGGGAAGATGGTGCAGTTTTTGCCGATTCGTGTGCCTTCCATTATTGTCACGTTCGACCCGATACGCGTTCCTTCTCCGATTTCCACGTTTTGCTCAATTGTAACAAACGGGTCGATAATAACAGAAGGATGAATTTTTGCTGCGGGATGAACGTAGGCTAAGGGTTGTTTCATTTCTTTATCTGTTTAATCGCGCTTGCCGATAGAAAGGCAAGCCGAGGAATTAACCTTTATTTTTCACAATCTGGGCCATGAACTCACATTCACACACGATTTTCTCGCCAACAAAGGCCCGGCCTTTCATCATGGCGCAGCCACGACGCAACTCGGTCATGAACGATACGTGGAAAATGAGAGTGTCGCCCGGAACAACTTTCTGACGGAACTTCACATTATCGATTTTCATGAAGTAAGTCGAATAATGCTCCGGATCGGGCACAGCGCTGAGCACAAGCATGCCGCCGGTCTGAGCCATTGCCTCGACCATAAGCACGCCCGGAAGGACGGGCTCCTGGGGGAAGTGTCCCTGGAAGAAAGGCTCGTTGGTGGTTACATTCTTAACACCCACGATATAGTTGGTGCCCATGTCGATGATTTTATCTACGAGCAAGAAGGGGTAGCGGTGGGGAAGAAGTTCACGGATACGGTTGTTGTCCATCACCGGTTCATGATTCGGATTATATAACGGAGCCTGCACATCCATGCGCTTTATCTCGCGGCGAATCTGCTTTGCAAAGGTAGAGTTGATGAGGTGGCCGGGACGTGTGGCTATAATCTTGCCTTTGAGCGGACGGCCAATGAGAGCCACATCGCCGACTACATCGAGAAGTTTGTGGCGTGCGGGTTCGTTTGATGCAAAAAGTTCGAAATCGTTGATGTATCCGAATTCGTTTACTTGACGGCGGGCAACACCCATTGTGTCGGCTATGCGGTCGAGGCTTTCCTGCGACATGGGCGAGTCGTATATCACGATGGCGTTTTCAAGGTCGCCTCCCTTTATAAGGTTTGCGGCAAGCAACGGCTCAATCTCACGCACGAATACAAAAGTACGCGAAGGGGCTATTTCCTTGGCAAATTCATCGACATGCTCCATCGAGGCATATTGGTTGTGAAGCACGGGAGAATCAAAATTGATTTTTACTTCAACAGAAAACTCGTCGTCGGGGAGCACCATAATTTTGGAGCCGGTTTCGGGATCTGTCACCTCAATTTTATGCTTTACTACATAAAATTCCTTGTCGGCTTCTTGCTCCACTATGCCAACACGCTCTATGTTCTCGCAATAAATGCGCGCGCTGCCATCGAGGATGGGGATTTCCGGAGCGTTTACTTTAATGAGGCAATTATCAATCGACGACGCATAGAGAGCAGCCATGGCGTGTTCGATTGTAGATACCTGGACATCGCCCTGTTTCACGACTGTGCCACGGTTTGAGCCGACAACATTTTCTGCCACCGCGTCGATTACGGGCTGGTCGGGAAGATCGACACGTTGTATCTTGTAGCCGTGATTCTCGGGCGCCGGACAGAATTCGGCTTCAATTTCAAGTCCGGTATGAAGGCCCTTGCCTTTGATTACGAAGGAATCTTTAAGTGTTAATTGCTTCATGATATGTTGGGGAACTTCTGTTTATTTTTCATTTTCAAGTTTATCGACACGCTTGAAGAGCGATTGGAGTTTCTTGCCGAGGGCAACCTGACGGGCAAAGTCGCCGACAGGCTGTGCCGGCGTGCCAAGCAAACGCGCTCCGGCAGGCACCGATTTGGGAACTCCGGCCTGAGCGCCGAGTTGCGCACGGTCGCCAACTGTGATGTGACCGGCGAGGCCAACCTGGCCGCCAACCATCACATTTCGGCCTACTTTTGTCGACCCTGCCACGCCGGCCTGAGCAGCCATTACGGTATTCTCGCCTACTTCCACGTTGTGGGCAATCTGGATAAGATTGTCAAGTTTAACGCCATTATGGATGCGGGTTGCTCCCATAACAGCGCGGTCGACCGTGGTATTGGCCCCAATCTCGACATCGTCGGCAATTTCCACAATGCCAAGTTGAGGAATCTTATGAAATACACCGTCGGCGTCGGGAGCGAAGCCGAATCCGTCGGCTCCAATCACCGCACCCGAATGTATCACGCAACGGGCGCCGATACGGCAACCGTGATAGATTTTCACACCGGGGTATATGATTGTATCGTCTCCAATCTCTACATTAGGGCCTACATATGCCTGGGGATATATCTTGACGTTTTTGCCTATGCGGCATCCTGCCCCAATATATGCGAAGGCTCCTACATATATGCCTTCGGGAAGTTCTACGCCGCCGGCCACAAATGATGGCTGCTCGACGCCGCATGGCACATAAGCAGTGGCGCGATTTACCATATCCAGAAGCATGGCCACTGTGGCGTATGGATTGTCGACACGTAT
>CANRZQ010000044.1 GCA_947644475.1 uncultured Muribaculaceae bacterium | reverse complement strand
GGTATACATTTTGCAGAGGTCGCCGGCAAATACGGCGGCCTCGTCGCCTCCGGTGCCGGCTCGTATTTCGAGAATGGCTTTCTTGCTGTCCTCGGGGTCGGCAGGGATGAGAAGCAGTTTTATTTCTTCCTCAACCGCAGGGATGGCCGAGGCCGCATTGTCGATTTCCTCCTTGGCCATGGCGCGAAGGTCCTCGTCGCTCTCGGTCTCGAGGATGGCGCGGGCCTCTTTCTCGCTTTCCACCAGCGTGCGGTAGCGGCGCGTTGTGGCGGTGAGTTTCTCGAGGTCCTTGTATTCCTTGGTGAGGCGCACATAGCGTTTCATGTCGGCAATCACCGACGGGTCGGTAATAAGAGTCGACACTTCCTCAAATCTGGACTCGATGCCGTCGAGGCGGTCAAGAAGCGATGGGTTGTTATCAGCCATTATAAATTGATTTGTTTTGCAAAGATAGTGAATTTTAATTAATTCCAGGTGTAATTTTTACCCGGGAAAAGGAGGACGCGCACTTTCAGCGCCAGATTGCGGGCCGGACGTGTGGCCACGAGCCAGGGCAGGGAGAGGAACATGCGGCGCGAGCCAAGCGCTATCATGGTCTTGCGCCATGTAGCGGCCACGGCTCCCACGCCCGTGATTGCGAGCACGGCGGCCACCAGCCAGCCGAAAATATTAGCCGCTCCGGCCACCAGGGCTCCGGCAATAGCCGCGAGGGCCGACACGCCGAACATCAGTTCGCCCGCGGCTATGAACACGCGCCGGCCGTGGGGCACGTAGCGGCCCGTGAACTCGTGCGAGAGGCGGTGGCGCGTAATCGACGCGCGGTAATTGTATATCTTCCACCGGGTCATGGCCTCGGGCGAAAGTTCGACCACGGTGTTGCCGCCGTTGGTAATCTCGTTGATGAATATATCGTCGTCGCCGCTGCGCAGGTTGAGCGACGATGAGAACCCTTTGTTGTCGAAAAACTTGTCGCGCCTGAAAGCGATGTTGCCGCTCGCGCCGCGATAGGGGCGGCCGGCTATTGCCGCCGACAGCCATGTCACCGCCGAGGCCGTGAAATCGAAGGCGCGGCGCCGGCGGCCCCATGCCGTGTCGTTCTTGGCGGCGGGCATCGACAGCCCGAGCACCACCTCCGTGGCCGGGTCGGCGAAATGCCGCATCATCTTGCGCAGCCAGCGGGTCGACCTCACGACGGTGGAATCGTCGGTAATCCCCACCACGGGATTGCGGGCCGCCTTCACGCCGATGGTTATGGCCAGTTTCTTCCGGCTCAGGCTCCGGGCCCCGTCGGGAGTGTAGGTGAGATACAGGTTGGAATACGTGTTTTTAAGCATCGACACCACCGACAGCGTGGCGTCCGACGAGCCCTCGTTCACCACTATCACCTCGTAGAGGCCCGGGTAATCCTGCTTCAGCAGATTGGTGAGCGCATGCTCCAGATTGTCGTTGTCGTCGTGGGCATATACAATAATCGACACGGCCGGAAAACAGGTCGTGTCGTCGTCGGCCATGGCCCTGCACTCGTCCTTGCGCCTGCGCGGGGCACGCACCTGCGGTAGATAGAAAAGAAATACAAATACAAGGGCTAAGAGGCTGATGCCGAATAATATATATGCTGTTGTGGATATGTCGGGATTAAAATACATTTCCTGCTGGTAAGGGTTGGACGTGCAAAATTAACAAAAAAAAACAAAAGCGCCAAAAAAAGAAAAGGAGGGACTCTCACGAGCACCTCCCAATCCATTCATCACATTATGCTTATTTCTTTATCCTTGTTTTACTATTTGCATGCACGCGCGGCTTGCGCGCCGGCGGCGGAAAATCAGTAGCGGCTTTCCACCACTTCCCAGTCCACGATGTCCCAGAGACGGTGGAGGGCGTCGGCGCGGCGGTTCTGATAGTCGAGGTAATAGGCGTGTTCCCACACATCGAATGTCAGCAGCGGGGTGAGGCCCGAGGTCATCGGGTTGCCGGCGTTAGACTCCTGGGTGATGAGCAGCTTGCCCTCCTGGTCGCGGCTGAGCCATACCCATCCCGAGCCAAACAGCCCGGCGCCGGCATCCTCAAACGCCTTCTTGAAAGCGTCCAGCGACCCGAAATCGCGGTCGATAGCCTTGCGGAGTTCGCCCTTCGGCTCATCCGAGCCCTGCGGCGTGAACGAGAAGAAATAGAAAATATGGTTCCACGCCTGCGACGCATTGTTGAAAAGCGCGCCCTTGGCAGTGCGTATCACATCCTCAAGGTCCATATCCTCAAACTCAGTGTCCTTGATAAGGCGGTTGAGATTGTCGATGTAGGCCTTTTCATGCTTTCCATAATGGAAATCGACTGTTTCCTGGCTGATTACCGGGGCAAGAGCGTCGGCGTCGTAAGGAAGTTCGGGTTGAGTATAAGTCATGTCTGATTTGTTTTAAGGGTAATGATATCAATTTGCAGTTATAACAGCATTATTCCGCGTTTTGTTCGCCCGCAATAAAAAAAATCAAAAATAATGCTTGATTTTATGTTAAAAAAAACGTAACTTTGCCACAAATTTTTTCACGCTTCAAATAATCCAATCGAATACATATATATAATATGAAAAAAAGTGCTCTGCAAGCAGCCCGCGCTGCCTATCAGCCCAAACTCCCCATCGTGCTGCAAAGCGCGGTGAAAATCGTAGAAGGCGAGCCCACCCACTCCGTGGCCGACCAGGATGAGATCAAACACCTCTTCCCCAACACCTACGGCCTGCCCCAGATAACATTCGAGAAAAACACAGCGCCCGCAGCCGGCAAGCCCGTCAACGTAGGCGTGATCCTCTCCGGCGGCCAGGCTCCCGGCGGCCACAACGTAATCTCCGGCCTTTTCGACGGCATCAAGAAAATCCACCGCGACAGCCGTCTCTTCGGTTTCGTGATGGGCCCCGGCGGACTTGTCGACCACAACTATATCGAGCTCACAGCCCCCATCATCGATGAATACCGCAACACCGGCGGCTTCGACATCATCGGCTCAGGCCGCACCAAACTCGAAAAGAAAGAACAGTTCGACAAAGGCCTCGAAATCATCAAGGAACTCGGCATCAAAGCCATCGTGATCATCGGCGGCGACGACTCCAACACCAACGCCGCAGTCCTCGCCGAATACTACAAGGAAATCGGCGCCGACGTGCAAGTGATCGGATGCCCCAAGACAATCGACGGCGACCTCAAGAACGAATGCATCGAGACATCATTCGGCTTCGACACCGCCACAAAAGTATACTCCGAAGTAATCGGCAACATCCAGCGCGACTGCAACTCCGCTAAAAAATATTGGCACTTCATCAAACTCATGGGCCGCTCGGCAAGCCACATCGCCCTCGAATGCGCCCTCCAGACACAGCCCAACGTCTGCATCATCTCCGAAGAAGTAGAGGCCAAGAACCTCTCGCTCCAGGATGTAGTCAACAACATCGCCGACACCGTGGCCCGCCGCGCACAAGACGGCAACAACTTCGGCATCGTCCTCATCCCCGAAGGCCTCATCGAATTCATCCCCGCGATGAAAAACCTCATCGCCGAACTCAACGACATGCTCGCCCGCAACGCCAAGCAGTTCGCAGCCCTCGACGCAGCCGCACAGCGCGAATTCGTCCTCAAAAACCTTTCCAAGGAAAACGCCGAGGTATTCGCATCCCTCCCCGAAGGAGTGGCACGCCAGCTCACACTCGACCGCGACCCCCACGGCAACGTGCAGGTATCCCTCATCGAAACAGAGAAACTCCTCTCCGAAATGGTAGGCAAACGCCTCGCCAAGATGAAAGAAGAAGGACGCTACAACGGTAAATTCGCAGCCCTCCACCACTTCTTCGGCTACGAAGGACGCTGCGCCGATCCCTCCAACTTCGACGCCGACTACTGCTACGCCCTCGGCTACAACGCCGCATGCCTCATCAACGCCGGCGTCACAGGCTACATGTCAACCGTGCGCAACCTCTCCAAGCCCGTCGTTCAATGGCAGCCCGGCGGCATACCCATCACCATGATGATGAACATGGAACGCCGCAACGACCAGCTCAAGCCCGTAATCCAAAAAGCCCTCGTCCGTCTCGACGGAGCGCCCTTCCTCAAATTCGCCTCAAAGCGCGACCAGTGGGCAGTAGAGACATGCTACATGTATCCCGGCCCCATCCAGTACTTCGGCCCCGCCGAGGTATGCGACCAGCCCTCGATGACCCTCCGCTACGAGCACCAAGGCAAGTAACATCCAACGGGGTAACACCTGACACCCAATACCGGACACCCGGCTATTTCCCGTCAAGGGCAAATAGCCGGGTGTCTGCCGTTTTGCATTCGGCCGTAAAACAATTTTTTGCGTCAATAGCCATTAATTCATCATTAATGTAGAATTCACGGCTCATTCCCGGGCATTAATGTAAAAATAACATAATGCGTTAACGCGTATTTACGTGAATTTCGGATATTAAGATAATTTCGGAAAATATTCATGTAATCCATATAATCCACGTAATTAACGTAAAATAATAATCCATTAATATCCGTCATCCGTCGTTGTCATTGCAACATTGCAGTCCATTTTAAAAATTATTTGAAAAAAATTTCCAAAACATTGCAAGATTTTCAAAAAACACACTCTATCATATAACTTTGCGATACAAACATAAAATGTCGAACCAGAAAAAAACAAAAAAAATGGACTTCATCTTCCCACGCATCCAAGACTTTCCCGAGTACATCCAGTACAAATTCAACGACCTTGTAGCCGCCGGTGTCGATGAAAAAGCGGCTATGATAGTGGCAGCCCGCAGCGGAAAACGGTTCGACCCGCAGTTCAACCCCGGCGAGATATTCACCTTCGAGCCAACCGACACATTCGGCCAGGCCTACATGTTCCTCTCCGGGCAGAAGCCAAAGCCATATACATACGTCAGGACCCACAGCGGCGACATCGCCCTCAACCGCCTGATTTCCGATTGCAATATCGACCCCGGCCTCAACGTCGAGTCCCTGCTCGAGAAATACGGCGCCGCCGAGCCCCTTATCCTCTCCTCCAACCACGAGAAAGCAATGCGCCAGATCGAGGTCCTTGCCAAAAACCATACACCCATCGTGGTGTGCAACATCGATGATTACTGCGACTCATTCTCCGCTAAAAAACTCCTCTTAGGCATCATGCGCCAAGCATAGCCTTGCCCACGGCAGTAATCATTTAAATTCCTCGGTGTGTGAAAAAACCTCCGGCTCGCTCAATTGCAAGCCGGAGGTTTGAGTGTATAAGCGAAGATTTATGTCGAGATTGTAGGGACGCACGGCTCGTGCGTCCGCAGATGAACAATTGACTGTCAATCAAATACCAATATGATTATTTTGGACGCACGGGCCGTACGGCCCTACCTTTGGTATTTTGACACAGCCTCTTCCCGGTCAATCCTCATATTCGGTGGGGTCGGGGAGGCCGGCCGCGGCCAGGGCCTCGCGCCGCTCGATGCAGGTGCCGCAGCGGCCGCAGTGCTTCTCGCCTCCGCGATAGCACGAATAAGTCATGCCATAGTCAACGCCAAGGCGTCCGCCGCGCTCGGCAATCTGAGCCTTTGTGAGCAGCGTGTAGGGCGCGCGCAACTCGATATTCTCGTAAGTGCCCTGCGCTATCGCCCCGGCCATAGCCTTGATGAAAGCATCGCGGCAGTCGGGATATATGGCATGGTCGCCGGCATGGTTGGCTATCATCACCGCTTTGAGGCCGCGGCTCTCGGCAAGGCCCGCCGCCGCGGCAAGCATGATGCCGTTGCGGAACGGCACCACCGTCGACTTCATCGAGTCGAAATCATAAGCCCCTTCCGGCACGGCATCCGCGCCTTCCAGCAGCGATGAGTAAAACAGTTCGCCGATAAAGGAAAGGTTTATCTCTACAAGTTCGATGCCCAGTTTCCGGCAATGATAGCGCGCGCATTCCAGCTCACGCTCATTATGGTTCGACCCGTAGGTGAAATTCACGGCAAGTTCGATAGTCGGTGCATACTCGTAAAGCATGGTCACGGAATCCATTCCGCCCGACAGCACCATCAAGGCTTCTTTCATTTTCAAAAAAGATTAGATGTTTTCAGGATAAGACAGCATTTGGAGCCGGCGGTCGGCGGCCATATGCTTATGCTCGTCGTCGCCAAAGTTGGCAAAAGGATATATCGAGATGCCTCCGCGGGGCATGAACAGGCCCTGCACCTCGATATAGCGCGGGTCCATAAGGGCCACCAGGTCGTTCATTATCACATTCACCACATCCTCGTGGAAATCGCCGTGGTTGCGGAAACTGAAAAGATAAAGTTTCAGGCTCTTGCTCTCCACCATGCGCTCGCGGGGGATATAGCGGATGATTATTTTCCCGAAGTCGGGCTGCGACGTGATGGGACACAGCGTGGTGAATTCCGGGCAGATGAAAGTAACGACATACTCGCGGCCGGGATGACGGTTCTCGAACGTTTCGAGCAGCGACGCGTCATAGTCGGTGGGGTACTTCACCCCACGGTTGCCGAGCAGAGTCAGCGATTGTTCTTCTTCGCGGGTCATATATAAAGGAAAAGATTTGTCAAGAATATTTTTTAAACCAATAGGGAAGGGTAGGGACGCACGGCTCGTGCGTCCGCGTGCCTCCGCGAGGGAATATGCTATTCAGTCATCAAATAGCGGTCCACGTCTATGGCGGCGCGGCATCCCATGCCGGCGGCCGAGATAGCCTGCTGGTACACGGGGTCGGCCACATCGCCGGCGGCAAACACGCCCGGGCGGCTGGTGGCGGTGGAGCCGGGGCCCGTCACGATGAAGCCCTGCTCGTCGAGGTCGATATGCCCCTCGAACACGCGGGTGTTCGGCTGGTGGCCTATGGCAAGGAAAAAGCCGTCGATGGCAATGTCGAAATGCCGTTCGTGCTCGGTGCCGCGGTGCTCGACAAGATGCGCGCCCTCTACAAACTCCTCGCCGAAAAGCCCCTCGGTGTTGGTATTGAAAAGAATCTCGATATTCTCCTTATCGGCCACGCGGCTTTGCATCACCTTCGACGCGCGCAGATAATCCTTGCGCACAATCAGATACACCTTCGAGGCAAGTCCGCTCAGATAAAGAGCCTCCTCGCAGGCCGTGTCGCCGCCGCCAACCACAGCCACCGTGCGGCCGCGATAGAAAAAGCCGTCGCACGTGGCGCATGCGCTCACGCCCATGCCGGCATACTTCTGCTCGTCGGGCAGCCCCAGATAGCGGGCCGACGCGCCTGTGCATATTATCACGGCGTCGGCAGTGAGCTCAGTGCTGTTGTCGACAGTCACACGCAAAGGCTTGGCCGAGAAATCGACCGCGGTTACAAGCCCGCGGCGTATCTCCGTGCCGAACCTTACGGCCTGGTCGCGCAAGTCGTCCATAAGCCGCGGGCCGGTTATGCCCTCGGGATAGCCGGGGAAATTCTCAACCTCGGTGGTGGTCGTCAGCTGTCCGCCGGGCTGGTGCCCTTCAATTATCACAGGCTTCAGGTTGGCGCGGGCCGTGTATATAGCCGCGGTATATCCGGCAGGGCCGGAACCGATTATCAAGCATCTTATATGTTCCATAAATATCTGTTTTTCTTATCTAAGGTCAATGATTTCAACGTTGGGATACCGGCCCGAAGGATAAGTGAAAGCCGATTTGGCGCTGCCCTTGTCCTCCGACACCGACGTCACGGCTATGCGCATACGCGAGCCGTTGGAAAAAGTCAAGTCTATGGCCTGAGGCATTTTGGTGGAATTGCTAAGCGTCATCGACGCCGACTTTATCGCCGAGCCCTTTGCCTTTGGCGTGAACTCCACCGTGGTAGAGGCCGGCGAGCGATGGGCCACACGGGTGGTGAACCTCTTCTGGTAATTGTTCAGGATATCAAACGGATTAATCTCCATGAGTTCGTCGGCCGTAGGCTCCGTCACCGAAGTCTCACGCGCGGCATCGCTGTAAGTCCACAGCGTGCGGCCGTCGTACCATGCCGACATCTGCGGCGTGTGCATCCTGAAACACTCTCGGCACTGTGTGAGCGACCCCGCCGTGGAAGCATCCCCGGCCTCAGTGCGGAACTGCACCGTCACCGACCTGCCTCCGTTAAGTTTGCCAAGCACAGGAGAGAGAGCGCTCTCCACCGACTGGGCGCAGGCGCACAAAGCCGCCAGCCCACACATTATATATAATATAAATCTTTTCATTCAAATACGATTTACATATTCAGACGCAAAATTAACAAAAAAGTTTGGGAAATAGCCCCCTGTTACTTTTTTTTAATAAAAAAGCCGTCGGCGGCTGCAACAGCACACGACGGCAATTCAATCGTAAACCGAAAAAATTAGTTCAATACCAGGCCCGGCAATTTCGAAACCGGCATATATGCCCTTGCAAATTGGCGCAGGAAATCAACAGTCTGAGATTTAGGGCCGCGCGAAGTCTTCGAAGGCACAGGCTTCAAGGTAAAATCGTGTAGTTTTTTATCCATAGGCATTCAGGTTAACATACAACCATAAAACGGCCCAACCCGCATTTTATTGTATCGCAAAAAGCGAAAAAAACAGAAAGCCACCCGAAAAGACAAAAAACACCCCATGACGACACTAATTGTGTAACATTTGACCAAAAAAAGCAACAGGATTTTGACATTAGGAAAATTTTTATTAACTTTGCAACCTGAAATTTATTTAGGTATATATGGATTGTTACAACATTGACTTCGACATTCTGTTTGAAACAAGTTGGGAAGTTTGCAATAAAGTCGGCGGCATCTACACCGTGCTGTCCACAAAAGCCAAAACACTCCAAAACTGCTATAAGGACAAAACAATATTCATCGGCCCCGACGTATGGACCGAAGAAAACCCCTCGCCCTTCTTTACAGAATCAAAAACCGTGCTGAAAAAATGGCGCGAGCAGGCCATCCTGCCCCCCGGCGTCACAGTGCGCACAGGCCGTTGGAACATCCCCGGCAAGCCCATCGCCGTGCTCGTCAGATTCGACGCGATGTATGCCGTGAAAAACGACCTCTACGCCCGCATGTGGCAGCTCTACGGCGTCGACTCCCTCCACGCCTACGGCGACTACGACGAAGCCTGCGCATTCTCCGCGGCCGCAGCCGCCGTGATCGAAAGCATAGCCCGCTATTACGGCATCGACGCCGGAAAGCGCATGATAGCACACTTCGACGAATGGACCACAGGCATGGCCCTGCTCCACGTCAAGACCGAACTCCCCCAGATGGCAACCGTATTCACAACCCACGCCACAAGCATAGGCCGCAGCATATGCGGAAACGGAAAGCCACTCTACGACTACCTCCGCGGATACAACGGCGACCAGATGGCAGCCGAACTCAACATGCAGTCAAAGCACTCGCTCGAAAAAGCCGCCGCCACACAAGCCGACTGCTTCACCACCGTAAGCGAAGTCACCGCCCGCGAATGCGAGCAACTTCTCGAGCGCCGTCCCGACGTAGTCACCCCCAACGGATTCGAAGAAAACTTCGTCCCCGCCAAGACAAAATACAAAGCCGCGCGCAAAGCCGCACGCTCCGCCATGCTCCGCGTAGCCGCAGCCCTCACCGGCTCAGAATACACCGACGACACATTCATCGTGGCCACATCAGGCCGCTGCGAATACCGCAACAAAGGCATCGACCTCTACCTCGACGCCATAGCCCGCCTGGGCGACCTCGACCCCGAGCGCCGCATCCTCGCATTCATAATGGTGCCCGCATGGGTAAAAGACCCCCGCGCCGACCTGGCCCACGCCCTAAGCATCGGAGCCACAGCACGCCTCGACGCCCCCGTCATCACCCACACACTCAACAACCCCTTCGACGACCCCATTCTCAGCCGAATCAACACAATAGGATTCGCCAACGACGCCCACAGCCGCGTCACCGTAATATACGTCCCCTGCTACCTCAACGGCAACGACGGAATATTCAACATGCCCTACTACGACCTCCTTCCCGGCCTCGACGCATCAGTATTCCCATCCTACTACGAGCCATGGGGATACACACCCCTCGAGTCAGTGGCATTCTCAGTGCCCACAATCACCACCACACTCTCCGGATTCGGCCAGTGGGTCATCACCGACGGAAACGAAGGGTTCGAAAAATCAGGCGTCGCCGTAGTGCCGCGTGGCGACTTCAACTACAACGAAGTAAAAGAACGCATCGCCACCCTGCTGCGCGACCTCGTCAACGCACCCGCATCCCAAATCCAGCAATACCGCGACGCCGCCCGCCGCACAGCCGACGCCGCAGCATGGGAAAAATTCTTCATCCACTACGGCCGGGCCTACACCAAAGCAATCGAAAACGCCGAAGGACGCCTCAGCTTCTGAGCCCCCACCGGTCTGCATACCCAGCGAAAAATAATAGCATTCAGCCAAACAATAAACACAAAATTAACCCCATATGAAACTCCCCGTTAGTAACACAAACACGCCCGTATGGCGCGACGTTACTGTCAAATTCGAACTCCCCGCAGAACTCAAACCCCTTGAGGAACTTGCCAAAAACCTGTGGTGGGTTTGGAACAGCGAAGGCAAATCACTCTTCCGCGAACTCAACCCCGACATCTGGCGCGCAACAGGCGAAAACCCCGTCATGCTCCTCCAGCAGCTCACCGGCGAACGCCTTGGCGAAATCATAGCCGACAAAACCCTCATGGACAAAATCCGCAAGGTATACGCCGACTTCAAAGAATACATGGCACAGCCCATGCGCACCGACATACCCTCCGTATCCTACTTCTCAATGGAATACGGCCTCTGCAACTGCCTCAAAATCTACTCCGGCGGCCTCGGCGTACTCGCCGGCGACTACATCAAAGAAGCATCCGACTCACGCGTCGACATGACAGCCGTCGGATTCCTCTACCGCTACGGATACTTCACACAATCACTCTCCGTCGACGGACAGCAAATCGCCAACTACGAGCCCCAGAACTTCAACCAGCTCCCCATCGAGCAAGTCCTCGACAAAAACGGACACCCCATGATACTCGAAGTGCCATACCCCGGACGTATAATATACTCCCACGTATGGCGCGTCAACGTCGGACGCATGAAACTCTACCTCATGGACACCGACTTCGACATGAACTCCGAATTCGACCGCGTAATCACACACCAGCTCTACGGCGGCGACTGGGAAAACCGCATCAAGCAAGAATACCTCCTCGGCATCGGCGGCGTGCTCCTGCTTAAAAAACTCGGAATCAACTCCCAGCTCTACCACGCCAACGAAGGCCACGCCGCCCTGCTCAACCTCCAGCGCCTCGTCGAATACGTACAGTCAGGACTCGACTTCAACGTAGCCCTCGAAATCGTGCGCGCCTCATCACTCTACACCGTCCACACACCCGTTCCCGCCGGACACGACTACTTCGACGAAGGCCTCTTCGGAAAATACATGGGAGAATACCCCGCAAAACTCGGCATCTCCTGGAACGACCTCATGAACATGGGCCGCGAGAACCCCAACACCAACGAACGCTTCTCAATGAGCGTATTCGCCCTCAACACATGCCAGGAAGCCAACGGCGTAAGCTGGCTCCACGGAGAAGTATCCAAAAAAATGTTCGCCGGCGTATGGAAAGGATACGGATGGGAAGAAAGCCACGTAGGATACGTCACCAACGGCGTGCACATGCCCACATGGGCCGCATCCGAATGGAAAGAATTCTACACCAAGCACCTCGGCGAGCAAGTATTCGAACACCAGTCCGACCCCGAAGCCTGGAAAAACATCTTCAAAGTATCCGATGAACTCATCTGGGACATGCGAATGACCCACAAAAACAAATTCATCAACTTCGTAAAACGCGACTTCAAAGAAAAATGGCTCGCAAACCAAGGCGACCCCTCCGCAGTGATGAAAATCGTTGACAAAATCAACCCCAACGCACTCATCATCGGATTCGCACGCCGGTTCGCCACATACAAGCGCGCACACCTCCTCTTCACCGACCTCGACCGCCTCGCCAAAATCGTCAACAACGAGCAATTCCCCGTCCAATTCGTATTCTCAGGCAAGGCACACCCCGCCGACGGAGCCGGACAAGGCCTCATCAAGCGCATCATGGAAATCTCGCGCATGCCCCAGTTCCTCGGCAAAATAATCTTCCTCGAAGACTACAACATGATCGTCGCAAAACGCCTCGTCACCGGCGTCGACATCTGGCTCAACACACCCACACGCCCCCTCGAGGCATCCGGCACATCAGGCGAAAAAGCCGAGATGAACGGCGTCCTCAACTTCTCCGTCCTCGACGGATGGTGGTACGAAGGCTACCGCTTCAACGAAAAAGCAGGATGGGCCCTCACCGACAAACGCACATTCACCGACCAGGCACAGCAAGACAAACTCGACGCCGCCACCATCTACTCAATGCTCGAAAACGAGATCATACCCCTCTACTTCGCCAAAAACTCCAAAGGCTACTCACCCGAGTGGATTCAATACATCAAGCGCTCAATCGGCGACATCGCCCCCCACTTCACAATGCAGCGCATGATCGAAGACTACATCGCACGCTTCTACCAGCCCGAGGCAAAACGCTCCGCAGCCCTGGCCAAAGACGACTACAAACTCGCCCGCGAAATCGTAGCCTGGAAAGAAAAAGTAGCCGCAGCATGGGACGGCATCAAAGTATTCGACGTAAAACAACAGCACGACGGCACCACCACAGGCCTCGTCGCAGGCATGCCCCTCAAAACCGACATCATCGTCGACACCAACGGACTCGGCCGCGACCTCGCCATCGAAATGGTGCTCTACCGCCAGGAAGACGGCCAGGAACGCCTCTGGCGCAAAGAACAATTCAAAGTCGTCAAAGAAGAAGGCAACGTCCTCACCTACCAGCTCGCATCCAAAGTGCAAGACGCAGGCGTATTCCGCTACGCATTCCGCCTCTACCCCGTCAACCCCGCCCTTCCTCACCGTCAAGACTTCGCATTCACACGCTGGATCTAAGCCGCGTTCCATAAAACAAAAAAAAGCAGGCAGCCCCGTCAAAAGGCTGCCTGCCTCATTTCAACACAAAACCATGCAAAAATTAACCAAAAAAAATAAAAACGACAACCCGCAGAAAAACAGCCACTTACGTCATTCTTGATAAAAAAATCACAAAAAAAGCGAAAAAAACATCGTCAAAAATTTGCACAATTCAAAAATAGTCCCTACCTTTGCAACGCAAAACAAAAAACGGTACTGCTAAAAACAAGGTGCCATAGCTCAGTTGGTAGAGCAAAGGACTGAAAATCCTTGTGTCCCC
>CANRZQ010000043.1 GCA_947644475.1 uncultured Muribaculaceae bacterium | reverse complement strand
GTCGATTTCCGGGTTGACGCGCAGCTTGTAAAGAACAGGGCAGCCGTCAGAATGAGGACAGGCAGAGGCTGCCTCAACAGCCTTGCGCAACCGGGCCATCTCACGCTTGGTAGAGGCCATCTCACGCTTGTTGGCCTGAAGATCCTCTCGTGTTGCATTGAGTTCATCTTTTAAGGGTTTGACGATGTTTTCAACAAGAATACGGGTGGCATTCTCGGTGTTTGTGATATGCACCGTCTCAGCGTCGGCCCGCGCCTTCTCGGCTTCGGCATTGGCCTTGCGCACTGTCGCCTTGAGCGTTATCACGCCCACAACCATTGCAAGGAAACCGCCGCCGAGGAGTATATTGAGTATTTCGCTGAATGTCATTGCCACTCGTTTTTTGTCGTTATTGATTTATTCCGATTGATTTAAGCCACCTCTGCACATCGAAACTCGGACAGGCCTTGGCTGCCACCTCGTTGTGCCCGACAATGCGCACATGGGGGAAGCGGCGGTGGAAATCCTTCACATAGGCCTCCATTGCCTCGAGCTGCGCTGCCGTGCGCGTGTCCTTCGGATTCATAGCCCTGTCGCAGCCCCCGGCATACACCACATGGCGGCTCACCTGGTTATACCCCTTGGCCCCGTTGGTCACTTCCCATGGGTCCACGTTGGCATCCTCGTTATTGTCAACGAGCCGTTCCACCGTGCCGTCCAGGTGGATAAGGTCCGTGTAGCCCACCTGCTTCCACCCGCGCCCGCCGGCCGACACCGGGCCGAGATGCATCCGCCGTATGTCGGCCGATGTCACCTCCCGCCCCTCAGGTGTCGCGGTGCAGTGAAGCACAAGATACTTGAGCCTCGCCATTACTCGTTCTCAGATTCAGGCTTCTTCGCATTGGCAGCCTTGAGGGCGGCCGAGAATTTGGGTGTGGCGCGGGAGTCGAGCACGACGAGTTCCTCGCCGAAGGCGATATTGGTGTCGGCCATCATGAGTAACTTGAAGAAGTAGAGCTCGGAGGCGTTGGCATACTTGTCGATCTGGATCACGTTCTCGTCGTTTTGCAGGTTGACAGCAGCGAAGAAGTTGCCGTCAGCATCGGGAGAACAGAGGGTGGCTATGATCACCCCTTCGGGCCATGAGGATATAGTCTCGATAGAGATGCCCTTATAGCGCTGGAGATTGATGTCGGCCTCGCTGGCATTCTTGGCCTCGCGGTCGGTGAGTTCTTCATCATATTTGTCGAAATCCTCGACGCTCATTATAAAGCGGAGGTTGGGGTTCTTGCGCATAGCCTTGGGGATAGCCTTGCGCACGGCCTTGAGTTTGTCGCACATCGTCGTTGCCTTGGAGCCATCGGCGAGGATGTAGTCCGGAGACTTGGCGGCCTGGGTGAGGATGCCGTTCATAAGTTTGTCGTCATCGGTGCCCTCGGCATACTCACCGTTGACATAATGGTGGCCGAGCTCGAACTGAATCTGCTTGGAGAGCGCGTCCAGAAGCGCGTTCTGCCCTTCAGGAGGAAGTTCGCGGAACACGAGGCTGCCCGTAGGCTGCCATTTGCGCCAGATATGCTCGAACTGGCGAGGATTGAACACTGTGAAGGCCATGAAGTCGTGAGGTGTAAGAATCTGCTCCGACCAGTTGAAGTCGCCCTTGGAGTCTTCTACTGTAGGATTTTCCTTGCGCTTCTGGAGCATCTTGCCGGTCTTGAGGCGCGGGATGCTCATGCTCTTCTCCACGCCGGGGATGACCATGATAAGCCCTTTCTCCACAAGTTCATTGCCCGTGGCTGCCACAGTGAGAATACGGGCTAGTACCTCGCCGTTGAAATTGGTATTGTCTACTTTGATTGCCATTGCTGATAATAGGTTTGATGGTTATTGTTTCTTAAGGTTGGCGCGGATTTCCGCCATTCGCTCCTCCCATGGATCCTTTGCCGGGGATTCCGATCCGGCCGGCTCGGACAATAGAAGCCCACTGAGTTTTACTGCCGGCGCCATGGCGGATATGGCTTTGTTGAGATCTTCTATGCCTGTCTTTTTCCCGAGTTCCACGAAGAAGCCTTTCTTGTCGGCCGGAATTTTCCTGGCTTCGATGGCGGCATCGACTGCAGCGGTGATCTGAGCCAGTTTGAGTGCGTCATTCTCCTTGCGCATCTGCTCCGCCTCTTTTTTAGCGGCATTGAGATCGGCAAGTTTGGCGTTCACTGTGGCCTCATCTGCCGTTTCCGGCAAGCCCAGTGTAAGGGCGATTTGCTTAAGTTCCATTTGCGGTTGGTTATTATTGTGGTTATTGTTTAGCAAGGGAAGGGGGCAGTCGCTCCCGTCGCCAAGCGTTATCTGTGTTCCGTCCTTGCGCAGCACTATGGCATCATCGTTGGCCCCGATGTCAACCACCGACACCTCATATATCCGGCTCTCTGTCACTGTCGGGCGCGTCTGCCCCTCGACCAGGTATTGGGGGTCCGCGCTCGTCGCCATCACATCAAAACCGATGCTCACCATGCGCAGCGAGCCGAAGTCCCATTGCTTTTTGCACTGTTTCGACAGTTCGGTTGCCTCATCAAAGCACGGCTCTCCCGTAATCTCACCGTCCTCTACGCGGATATCCTTCATATAGCCTATAACCTTGCCGCGCTCGTGCATATATAGCAGCAGCGGATTGCGCTCATATTGTGATATGTCCACCCCCGATGTCAGCACACGGTATCCGTAACTGTTGAGGGTGTCGTTTGTCAGTCTAACTCTTTTGCCCATGTCTGTGCGATAATTGAATTGTTATGCAAGGCGAATGCCGCTGAGCATACTCATATGGCTGAGCCGCCGACAACAATGCGCTTGCGATTTTCGATGCAAGTTTACGCCCATAATCACCCACGCTCCAAAAAAGTGTGCAACCATTGCACACTTCTATGCAACCGTTGCACACTTTTTTTGAACCACCCCCTTTTACCTCCACCTTTGCATCATATTTAACCGCATTATCGCATACTCAGATATGGCAACAAAGGATAACGAAAAGAAAAAATCACTCGCGCGATCCCTCTTCATGTCCGGCATGGAAATGACCGAGATTGCCGCCAAAGTTGACGTCTCGCGCGTCACCATCTCAAAATGGTGCAGTGCCTATGGGTGGAAAGAGGCCCGGGCCGCAAAAAACATCTCCCGTTCGGAACTCACCAATAAAATATTGCTGTCCATCGACATGCTCCTTGAGGAAGCAAACAATAGCGACGACCCGGCTCTTGTTGCAGGCCTCGCCGACAAACTTGCCAAGTTCTCCGCCGTCATCGAGAAACTCGACAAGAAGGCCAACATCATCGATGCCATAGACGTGTTCAAGGCGTTCTCCGGATGGCTCGAGTTCCGTGCGCAGACCGACCCGTCTATCACACTGGAACTAATTCAGAAAGTAAATCGGCTCCAGGACATGTTCATCATCGAGTCCATCGGCAAAGGAGGTGTAATTTGATATGCCTGCCGCTGCCGACATAAAAAAAGCGATTGCCGACTGGAACGACCATTGCAAGCATGTCCGCTCTCTTACCTCTGTCTCCATGTCGGTGGCTAATGAGTCCCCGGCCGAACGCGACAGGCGCATTCGCCGTCTGCAATCCAACTATGCCGCTTTCTGCGAATATTACTTCCCCCATTATCTTACGCTCCGCGATAAGGTGACGGGCGAGGCCCTGCGCGTTATCCACAATGCTCCGTTCCATAATGCCGCCGCTCTTAAGGTAAAGAACACACCCAATCTCAAGGCAGTGTTCAAGTGGCCGCGCGGACATGCCAAATCAACACATTTCGATATTTTCCTGCCGCTGTGGCTTATGTTCCAGCCAAAACGGCTAATCAACTTCATGGTCGTTGTCGGAAAAAGCCAGGACAGCGCCAACCGGCTCCTCGCCGACATTCAGGCCGAGCTTGAATATAACCAGCGCATCATCTCCGACTTCGGCGAGCAGAAAAGCGCCGGCACTTGGACCGAGGGCGAGTTCAAGACCCAGGGAGGAAACAAGTTCCTGGCCGTGGGACGCGGCCAGTCCCCGCGCGGCCTCCGCGACCGGGAGTCACGTCCAGACTACATTGTCATCGACGACCTTGACGACGATGAACTGTGCCGCAACGAAAAGCGCGTGAAAGACCTTACCGACTGGGTCAAGGAGGCCCTATTCGGTGCTCTTGATGTGGGACGCGGCCGTTTCATAATGGTAGGCAACCTCATATCCAAATGCTCGGTGCTTGCCAACCTGTGCAACACAAAGGGCGTGCACGTCTCCGAAATCAAGGCCATCGACCACAACGGCAACCCGGTATGGACTGAGAAATGGACCAAGGAGGAAGCGCGGGAGTATGCCGATTTTGTCGGATTCCGCGCATGGAATAAGGAGATGATGCACAACCCCGTAAACGACGGCTCCATCTTCCGCCACGACTGGATCCGCTTTAAGCGTCTGCCCCGGCTGGAGAAATACGAGATGCTCGTATGCTACACCGACCCCTCGTTCAAATCCTCCTCCGCCAACGACTACAAGGCTTCGCGCCTGTGGGGCAAGATTGGCACGGAGTTGCATCTGATCGACACCTACGTCCGGCAGGACACCGTGTCCGGCATGGTGCGGTGGCTCTATGATTTATATGAGCGCACACGCGACCGGGGCGCAGTCTCCTTTTTCATGGAGGCCAACTTCATGCAGGACATCATCCTCGACGAATTCGCCGCCGAAGGCAATCTGCGCGGATATCAGTTGCCGCTCCTGCCCGACAGGCGCAAGAAGCCGGAAAAGATTCAGCGCATCGAGGCGGTGTCCCCCCTTTGGGAGCGTGGCTTCGTATTCTACAATGAGGCACTCAAAGACTCGCCGGACATGCAGGTCGGCATTGAGCAGACTCTCGCCCTCGAACGCGGCTCTCGTGTCCACGACGACGCCCCCGATGCCGACGAGGGCGCAATATGGTATCTGCAGCGCGATACCCGGCAATCTACTTTCAAACCGGTGCTGGTCCCTCGGCCACGCCCTAAAAATATGTGGTGATGTTTATCGATATCGAAGATTACAAGGTGGTTATAAGCGATGCCGCCATTAAAGTCATTTCTCAGGCCGACCCCGGCACCGTCGCTAACGCCGAATTCGAGGCCGTCGAGGAAATGTCCGGATATCTGCGCCCTGTATACGACACTAATGCTATTTTCTCCGCTTCCGGCGACAGCCGCAACCGGCTCGTTGTCATGTACGCAGCCGACATTGCTCTCTACCACCTATCCGCGGCCCTTCCCCAGAAGATGGGTGCGGAGATACGAAAAATCCGTTACGACCGAGCCATAAAATGGCTCGAGGGCGTTCAGGCCGGACGCATAGTCCCCGATCTTCCCCTCGCCGAAGATGCCAATGGACAAGGCGCTGCCATAGGCATCTCTTTTCATTCAGCGCCAAAACTCAATCATGACTGGTGACTATGGGCAAAAGAAATAACCGCACATTATCCAAACAGCGAAAGGCGGAAGCAAAATTATCGGCTCGCCGCTCGGCTTCAGCAGAGAACCGCTCCGCGCTGATAATGGAACTGTACCGCACATCCGAGCGGCTCGCGCAGGCCGACATAGGGAAGTGGCGTTCCGCATGGCAGGCCGCCGTCGACGTACGCAACCCAAGCCGTCTCCGCCTGCTTGATATCTACCGCGACGCGATGGTCGACTCGCACCTCTCAGGCTGTATTCAGCAGCGCGTCGGATTTGTCATGTCGCGCTCGTTCAAACTTGTCAACGAGAAGGGCGATGCCGACGATAATGCGCACCACATACTTGACCAGGCATGGTTCAAAGACCTGTGCCGATATTGCCTCGAGGCAAACTGGTACGGACATTCCCTCATCGAGCTTGGCGATGTCATAAAGGACGGTGACGGTTGCCCCACATTCAGCGGTGTCCGGCTTATTCCTCGCCGGCATATTATCCCGGAATACCACCGCGTGGTCACCCACGTCGGCTGCTCCTGGCAGAATGGTATCGATTATCGGGAACGCCCCTGGGCCGACTGGCTCATTGAGGTAGGACAGCCCGACGACCTCGGGCTGCTGCTAAAGGCTGCCATGCACACTATACCCAAAAAGCACGCACTGGTGTTCTGGGATAATTTCGCCGAGATATTCGGTATGCCATGGCGTATTGCCCGTACCTCCACACGCGACCCCAAGGAATACAGATATCTTCAGGAAATGGTGTTCAACGGCGGCCGTGCCATGGGGGCTGTCGTAGGCATGGAGACCGACATCCAATTTATCGAGTCCGGCAAAGGCGACGCCTTCAATGTCTACGACAAGCGCATCGATCGCGCCAACTCAGAGATTTCCAAGTTGGTAATTGGTCAGACAATGACCATTGAAGACGGCAGTTCCCTCTCGCAGTCGCAGACCCACCTCCAGGTGTTCGAGAACCTCGTCGAATCCGACAGCGACATGCTCCACGACATGGCGAACAACAAACTGCTCCCCCTCATGGTGCTTCATGGCTTCCCCGTCAAAGGACTGCGATTCGAGTGGGACGACGCTGTCGATTTCACCCCCGAGCAGCAGGTCGCTTTCGAGACTATGGTGGCCGACCGCTACGAGGTCGACCCCTCATACTTCGCCGACAAGTACGGCATGCCCGTCGGCGAGCGTCGCAATCCTTTGGCCCTCACCGCCCACAATGACAACAGCATCGATAACGAACAGGAGAAGGAGTCGTCTAAAAATTACAGGCTTATTGGATACAAAACCGATTATGAGCAGATTCTTGGCTTTGAACTTCCGAATGATATTGGCCATTTGAAATTGTTGCTTGTCGGTTCTTTGAATAGTCGTATTCCTGATGAGTATGCCGCCATTGACCCCAATATATTCGACCGTGCCATACAAGATAAGATTCAGGCATTGGAGTTCCTTGAAAAGGAAAGGGAACGGTTAATTGCCCATAGGCAACAGAGGAAGGCTGAATTTGAAAAGGCATTGGAAAGTCTGAAAAAGAAAGATAACACCTCTTTTTTCGATTAAGCCCCTCTGACTACGAGGGGCTGCACCGCCGATATGCCGCGCTTCTGGCAGGCTGCCCGCAACTTGTGACTCTCGCCAAGCCGGCCGATGACATGCGTCGCAAACTTTCATCCCTGTTCGAGGGCATGATGCGCTCTCTTTTTAAGGAAGATGGAGCCGAGTTCCGCGTCGAGCTTGTGGCCGATCCCGCAGTGCAGGAGTTTATCGGCACTCATGCGTCGGCTCTTGACTCGGCCTTTGAAAAGGTGGAGATGTCCGAGGCCATGCGGCGCAGGCTCACACGGTCCAATTACATCTTCTCCGGCATGAAGGCATTTCATGAGCTCAACGAGGCTTTCCCATCACTGCTCGATGAGAACGGCAATAGAAAGCCGTTCGAACGCTTCTTGCACGACGTGCAGACGATAGACAAGACCTACAACTCCCATTACCTTCGCGCCGAATACAATTTTGTCGCCGGCTCTGCGGAGATGGCCGCACGCTGGGAAGCGTTCATGCAGGACGGCGACCGCTACTATCTCCAGTACCGCACCCAGCGCGACGACAAGGTCCGCCCCGAACACGCCGCTCTTGACCGCGTTACTCTTCCTCCGTCCGACTCGTTCTGGGAGGAGTTCTTCCCGCCCAACGGCTGGAACTGCCGATGCACCGTCGTCCAGGTCCGAAAATCCAAATGCCCCGCAACTCCTCACGACGAGGCAATGCGCCTTGGCGACGAAGCCCTCCGCCGCGACACCAGGGGTATCTTCCGATTCAACCCCGGCAAGGAACAAAAGTCAGTCCCCGACTACAACCCCTACACCATTCGCCGATGCCGCGACTGCGACATAGCAAAAGGCAAAACACGGCTCGCACGCTTCATCCCCGACAACGAGGTCTGTCAGGCTTGCCAACTGCTCCGTCAGTGCGAACAGTTACGCGGCGAAATCATCAAACATGGCAAAGGCACCATCGAGATAAGCCGCCTCGTTGACCGAAACGACAGTGATTTTTCACGCCTGATGCAGGTCGCCGAATTTTTCGCAAAAGACGGAGAGTCAGTAGTCCTTACTCCCAAAATGACCCGTCCCGCAAGATTCGAATACGATTGTGTATACGGATCTCTCAAAGGAACGCGCTTCTATGGCAAATGCCCCGACTTGAAAATCGGTGATTACTGGTATGAGCATGAGGGGTTTATTTCTGACAATCCTAAAAGGGCATTCCGTAATATGATGGTTGATGGACTGCGCCAGTCAAATCGTCTGATTATTGATCGGCCGGATTTAACAGAACGTTATATGCGACGTAGTATCATTGGGCGTGTTGAGCGTGGTGAAGACATTTTAGAAGTTTGGTTGAGGGAACCCGATGGCAATCTTACATTGCTGTATAAAAAAACGGACGGCTGACCATCGGTCAGCCCCCGCAATCGAGGAATCGGTAGTCATTAACTACAGAATCCTCACCGCAAAGATAACACTTTTTTTTTAAGATATATAGATAATCGCGGATTTTTTGAAGAGTTTTTTAATATAGAGGCGGATTGGTGGCACTTGGAAAACCTATCCGCCTCGTTTTTATACCTGAATGGACGCGAGTTATAGAACCATCCCGTAACGATCCTGAAGTATAGCACGTACCAGGGCCACAAGGAAATACACGTTCTCGCCATCCACCCCAGTGATAATTCCATCATTGCCAATCTTGCCTCCATAAGCCTCCAAGGCGTCGAGGAGTGCCCTTACGATTTCATTTCCATATCCATCTTTGAAAAGTGTCGCAAGGTTGGGCATTTCCGTTACGGTATTCATGAATGTGCCTCCTTTCTGTCGAGGACGAGCATCTGATGTTGCAGATCGCCGCCCCTTTTGCCTGAGCAAAGTAAAAGACGCACGCCGAGTTCCTTGACAAACCAACCGGGATTCGGCACTCCGAAAATCCAGATTTTCCGCGCCAGTTCCTGTCTTGCGTTGAGCCGTCTGGCGCTTTGGCTGCTTTCGGTCCGCGAGCCCATGCCTGCGTGGATATCATTGAGTGAGTACCAAAGTTCGCCGTCAATCTCAACCACACGGACATCCTTCCCTCGGAACTCTGCGAGCATGAACGGGACATCCCTGGCATCAACATAGTCCGCACTGTGCTTGCGCGCGCCATAAAACCCCTTGCGACGGATGCTCGGGAGAACTTCTCCGGTCACCCATTTACGAAACTTGCAGGCCTCCGGCTTGCGCGATTGGAAAATCAGGCGATAGAGACCGCTCTCGCTGACAACCGACATCCTGTTCTTTCTGCCAACGGTGTCGGTAATGCCGACACCGTCCTTCTTCTCATCATCATCAAGTCGGCTTATTGCATCGCGATTGTTGCTGATGCCCAAAATTTGGCAAACATCAGTTGCTACAAACCATGGCTCGCCGTCAATGAGCCGCACCCTCACCGGCGACCTTTCCTGGCTGAAGTTGAACACCTCAACCATGCCTGCCTTTGCAGGACTTTTCTCAATTTCGTTTAACATTTTAACTATTTTTTTGAGCATTTGTGGATGTAACAAAGACGGCATCCACGCCCCGTCGCTCTAAGTCAAATAGTTAAGACTTGTCTGTACCATTATAGCACCGACACGGGATGGCTGCCGTCTGTGTGTAATCGTTTTGCTTCAGATTCGATATCTGATGCGGTGCTAATTGCCTGACACTACTGTCTCACTATTTTAACTTAGAGCACCGCAAATATACGTCTTTTTTTTAAATCATTTTCATTTTCTCATATTTTTTTCAATCCTGATCATCTAATTTGCCTTAGGCCCACGCAGGTGTATGTCTCGATATTCTCGACAATCTCCTCATGATTGTGGTTGGTCATTGAAGTGTCGATGTCAAACTCCATGAAGTTGCTGCCACTTAATCCGGCAAGCACCTCATGGATCTTTTCCAACAGCTGGAATTCACCGATACTCTTGCTATCGTTCCAGTCGGTGACGACATGAAGATTAACGAATACAACTGCACGGTATTCAACGCCGGTAACAATCTCCTTCCATTTTATAGGTTGGAATTCGATAAACACCGCCGGGCGTTCCCACGGGGTCTCTTGCTCAAGAAACTCCACATTGTGGTTCCAAAGATCCACATGCTTTACAGCCTGGTTGTAAACTTCGGCATCTGCCTCGCCGTCGAAGATAAACAACTCGTCCGCGCTGTTTATGCCAATAAGGTCAAGATGAGCCTTGATCTGGCGGTATAATTCTTCTCTTACTGTCATCTAAGTTCTTTTTTCAGTTTATTGAAAAGCATGTTAATCTTGGAATGAGGGAAGGCTCCATCAAACACGTGGTGTCTCATTGGCTCGGAGATGTCATTCTTCCAATAGCCATTTGCGACTTCATTTTCAATCTCCCAAACAAAACGCCGGAAGACTTTAATATTATGCTGTCTGCGTTTTGAAGTACGCTCCCTTATGTATTGTTTTAATTCACCCCATGATGTCGGGATGGATATGGTTATATCTTTCATCTTATATTGAAGTCTATATTGTTAATATATTCGCCAAGGTTTTTCTCGATAATCTCACGTACTGCCGCCTCCACCTCCGGCGACCTGCCCAGGAACTGCCGCTTGGGTATCTTGATGGTGTCCCCTTCTTTCATGAGCGCCATCGCCTTCCAGAAGTCGGCCTCTGTCCCGAGTTGACGGTTGCGCTTGTCATTTCGGAGGGTGCCATTCTTCTTGCGCCCGAATGAGCCGGTGGTCGAATAATATTTGTACCAAAAAAACCGCTTCATCCTCTCAGTCACCACAATCTCGCCGCCCTCATTGTGTATCGCGGCGTATGGCAGTTCCGAGTAGAAGGTGATGCTGTTGCCGGTTACACGGCTCTTGATGCTCCGCCGAAGGTCTCCGCTGTCAACAAGTATGTGGCCACCAGGGCGCGTCGGACTTTTGCGCCGTTCCCAAGCCTTGGAGAAGAATGCCTCCCGCTCGAAGTTCTCGTCAAACTCGCCCCCAAGTTCCACCCTGATGTCATTGAGGATATTCCGGAACACGGCCCGGACCTGTGCGTTTATGTCGCTCATTTCGGGTTGTTTTTATGATTATCGTCATATAGCAAATCAAATAGGCTCGGCATGTCCGACGCCACGACCGGGTTCTCAAACCCCGCCGTGGCGTTCATGATATTGTAGAAACTGCGCTCGCTTATGCCGTACACCGGATATATGTACCGTCGCCATATCTCGCGGTTGCTCAGCCCGCTTTTGGCATGGAGGTCATATATCCGGTTGATGTCGGCGACACGCATCTTGTAGGAAATGCCGCGTCCTTTTGCCATTGCTATCTCATCCTTTCGTGGTTCTTGGTTTATATGCGCGGATGTCAAGGGTCATCTCGCAACTTACAATCACCCTGCCGCTCCCTTCGCATTGGGGGCAAACTTTTGGCACATTAAACGAACTGTATTCAGTCCAAGTGGTTCCTGTGCCTTTGCACACCCTGCAGAGCGCCACTTTGGGCGGCCGTGTCATCTCGCGTTTCATGGCTCGGGAGTTAACTGGTCTACTGCGGTCATGTCAAGTGGAATGTAACGCCAGGCCCCCTTGCTGTCCTTGTATTCGGCGCGGATATAGCGCTTGGTGACGGTCGGCTGGTAACTTTCCTCGATAATGCGCACGCCCTCGATAAAACGGTCGTCTCCGCTCTCCTCGGCCATCTTGCGAAGTTGAAGCACACGGCTTGCCTTGAGGTTGCCCTGCCCGTCACGGCTCAACAGGCGAAGCACTGCCGACACCAGAACCTTGCTCTTGTCATCGGTTGCCAGGCTCTCGATGTAGGCTTTCACCATTGCGATGCCGTCTTCCACGGTGTCGCGGTAGCCGTCGATGCAGTTCACCCCAAGGGTGATGCGCAGCGTGCTGTCGCTGTTGGTGAACGTGTGGCTGCGCTGGTCATCCTTTGTGAGTCCGAGTATCTCGGCTTTCATCTTGAGGATGGCGTCGAAGTTGCCGAACACCGTGTCCTTGACGGTTCTGATGGCTTCGCTCAACTCGCGGAGCTGCGGGATGGCGGTGTTGATTTCGTCATCGACCATCGCTGAATATTCCTCGCGCTGACGCTTGCGCTGTTCTGCCGCCTGTTTCTTTGCGTCCTCGGCCTTCCAGGCCTCGTAACGCTGCCGCTCTTCGGCGGTCATCTGTACTTGTTCCATAGTGTATTGTATTTTTGGGTTAGTATTATGCCTGCCCGGTGGGACATTGCATTATTATTACTTGCTGCTTGGGTTGTTCCTGCTGCCTGGCCGACTCGCGCTCTGCCTTGATGGCGAACCCGCCCCGGCTGTCGATGGCCCGAATCTTGCGTCGCAGTTGAGCGAGTTCCATGATGCTCAGCTTGGCAAATTCCTTCCCGGCAATCCGCCGGTCGAGGCAGAAGGAGTTAACCCTTTTCCAGTCCGAGGTGTCTATCCCCACACGCTGCATCAGCCTCAGCGTCGCGCTCCGCTCCTTGCGCAGCATCTCCCGGATGCCGTTGTCGCGTTCCAGGCCGGCACAGCACCGGTCATACTCCTCTCGCGTCATCTCTCTAAGGCTCTCGGTGCGTCCGCCGGTGTACTGCCACACGATCTGTCGCTTCACCTCGTCCCGGTCGCCCATGATGCCCATCGCGCCCAGGGCGGCAAAGAACCGTCCGTAATTGTCCGGCCTGTCATTGCTCTCTCTCCTGTCATTGCTCTCTATATTGTTCGTTTTCTGTGTCATGTCTGTCTATGTTGTTTGTTGTTTTTAATATTCCTTCTTCCCACACCGGATAATAGACTCCGGCTTCCGGGATAAATCGGCCCTGGCAATATGCCTTGTATCCGGCCACTCGCACTTTCACTCCGGCGTAATATTTGAGACGCTTGGCCGGCTTGCCCATAGGCTGGCCCTTATCCTCCTGGCTGATGAAGATGAAGCATTTCCGGCGGAACCGCTCTATCAGGGCCACAGTCTCATCATAGCCCCACCCGGCTTTCTGGAAACTGTCAATGATTACAAACTTCGGGCTCTTTTTGCGTGTGAGCCGCTCGGCAAGTTCCTCGATGGTGTCGGCGGTGGCGATGCGGAAGTGGCCTTGCACGTCCTTCATGCGAAATCGGGCGAGACGCTGCTGGAACGACTGGCTCACGCCTTCCTCGTAACTCATGTAGAGCACGGTGCCGTACTCGCACAACTCCTTGGCCAGTTGCATCACAAAACTGCTCTTGCCCGCCGCGCTGGGGCCGTGGATAAGCCATGTGGCGTTCACCTCGGGCTGTCCGAAGGCACGGACCCACTCGCCGCCCCACGGCATCGTGTCGTAGGTCTTGGCAAGAATTTCTCGGGGGCTGAACGCTCTTTTTGGCATAATCTTACTTTTTTGCGTTTACATAACACCATCCAAGCATACGGTTGAATGGCAGTGCAATTCCATGAATGGTTCCGAACACTCCGAAATCTCCTTCATCATCAACTTCTCCGTCTGAGTATCCTTCATAAACTTTGAAATCTGACATGACAAACCGAGCCTTCCGATTCCTGTCTATTTTTGCGAAAGTCCCGGGTGATTTCAACACCCGGCGAC
>CANRZQ010000042.1 GCA_947644475.1 uncultured Muribaculaceae bacterium | reverse complement strand
GATTTTGAGGTGGTTGAGGTAGCCGCGGGTCTTTTCCATAAACGATTCTTCGGAAATGACCCAGCCGAGGGATGCTGAGGGGAAGTAGCCCCAGCGTTTCGGGCGCAGAAGCACGGAAGAGTCGGCGGCGTCGGCGCGGAGCGAGAACTGGGCGAGGTATTTGTTGTCGTATTCGTAGTTGGCGCGTCCGAAGTAGGCGAGTTTGCGGATGTATGAAGCCTCGCCGCCTGAAAGCGACTTGGAAGCCGTGGCGTTGGCATAGGCGAAATACCAGAACAGGGGGTCGTCTTTCTTGAAGCCGAGGTCGTCGTCGCCGCCCTTCATCGAGCCGCTGAGGCCGAACGAGCGGCTCTGGCTGTACGACATGCCGAGCATGAGTCCGGCGTGGTGCTTGCCGAAATCGCGGGTGTAGTTGGCGAAGTTTTCCCATTGGTAGTAGGTGGGAGTGTAGGCCGATGCGCTCACTTGCAGGTAATCCTGCTTCTGGGTGGAGTTGCCATAGTAGTCGAAACTTACGCCGTAGGATTCCGATGCGCTCAGGCGGTAGGAGAGGCGCGAGGTGAAGAGGAGGCCTTTAACGGGGGTAAGGTTAAGGTAGGTGGAGCCGTTGATGTTGTAGCCGCGGTTTTCGTTGAGGGCGCGGTCGCGCATGATCAGCGGGTTGGGGTTTTCCGACGACACGTAGGGCGAGATGCCGTAGTAGTTGCCGTTGCCGTCGGAAAGGAGGTAGCCGTAGCGCGACGAATCGAGCACGCGGCGCATTTCGGCAGGCATGTTGTCGACGGTGTAGGTGGGGCGGGTGAGGGGGTCGGTGACGAGGGCGGCGAGGATGAGCGAGCCGTATTCGTTGCCTTCGGCCACGCTGCGTGAGCGGTAATGCTCAATCTGGTTGTTGGTGCCCACTTCGAGCCAGGGCTTGATTTTCCACGAGGCGTTGATCATGCCGGTGATGCGCTCGTAGGTGTCGGAGTTGCCCACTACCATGCCGTTGTTGTTAAGATATGAGAGCGAGAGATAGAGCGAGCCGCGGTCGTTGCCGGCCTGGAAGGCTACCATGTGGCGTTGCATCTTCGAGTTTTCGAAGGTGGTCTTCACCCAGTCGGTGTTGGTCTCGAAATCCCAGTTGTTGTAGATTATGTCCTTGGAGATGAGTCCGGCCTCGGTGTAGTAGTCGATATACTGCTCTGAGTTCATCACATGAGGCACTTTGCCGAGGCTTTGGGATGTGAACTGGAAGTCGTAGGTGATTTTGCCGTTGCCCGAGCCTTTCTTTGTGGTGATGAGCACCACGCCGTTGCCGGCGGCCGCGCCGTAGATGGCGGCAGATGCGCCGTCTTTGAGCACTTCCATGGAGGCGATGTCGTTGGGGTCGATGCCGGAGATGTCGGAGGCAACGCGGCCGTCGACCACATAGAGCGGGTCGCAAGAGCCGTTGGATGAGATGCCGCGGATGCGCACCTGCGGGGCTGAGCCGGGGCGGGCCGAGCCGGAGTAGATCTGCACGCCGGCTGTTTTGCCTTGCAGGGCTTGGGTGGCGGATGTGATTGTGCGGTTTTCCATGTCCTCGGCCTTCACCTGCGAGATTGCTCCGGTGAGCGAGGATTTTTTCTGTACGCCGTAGCCCACTACTACCACCTCGTCGAGTTGGCGGTTGTCGGGCTCGAGAGCCACGTTCATTGTCGGGCCTGTCACTTTGGCTTCGTGTGTCAGAAAGCCTACATAACTGAATACGAGTGTCTGGCCGTTGTTGGCACGGATTGTGTAGTTGCCGTCGATGTCGGTTACGACGCCGGCGTTGGCGTCCTTGATGCGTACGGATACGCCGATCAGCGGTTCGCCGTCGGAATCGGATACCGTACCCTGCACGGTGCCGGTCTGGGCATAGGTCGTGGTTCCCGCCATCACAGCAAGGAAAGCCACAAGCACGATTCGTAATAATTGCTTAATCATCGTGAATGGTTTATTGGATTAGATATTAAGTGATTGGTATCAGGTGGAAGTTTTTCAGAGTCTTCTGCCGGGAAGCGAGTCGACAAGCTGGAGAAGTTCGCGGTCGGGGGCGTTGCGCACCTCGTCGGTCGAGTTCCAGTACATCGTGGCGCCCTCCTCGGGAGTGTAGGGCGTCCAGTTGTCGCCGGGGTTGCCGGTGCGGGCAAAGTTGATCCAAGCCTGGCTCATGCGGTCGGCCAGGGCCATGGCGTCGGCGCCGCCGCCGGTCATCGACGCGTGACGGTCGGCATTGTTGAACACGAAGGGGATTTCCATGCAGTGTGTGGCCTTCAAGGCACCGTCGAGCACGGGCGACTGCCATTCGAACACATACATCCACACGGGCGCGCCACCCTGGCGGGCCTTGATGTCGGCTTGCTTTATGGCGGTGGGGCGGAAGATTACGTCGGTGTCGATAAGGTCGTTGGGCTTGTAGCCGGGATATGCCTTGGCAAAAGCCTCGACATAGGCGTCGGTGTGGTCGCCGTATTGCGCGCGGAGCATCTCCATCACTTTTTCTTCGGAAAGATTGCGCAGGGCGGGCACATAGACAGAGGGCGCGAATTCATTTATTGTAGAGCCGATAATCATCGGTATATCGCGGCTTTGCTCGGAGGGCGCGGGGTCGAACGGGTGGGCGGGGAGTGTCTTGCCGTCGACATTGGGGCCCCAGCCGAAGAGGATGTTGGCCTGTCCGTTTTTCTTCTCATAGTCGGCTTTGGCACGTGCTATGGCGCGGTTGCCGGCGTCGAGCAGGTCGGCGTAGGGCACATCGTTGAGTTTCTCGATTTGCGAGGGGGCGATGCCGAGTTCGTCGAGCATGGCGATGCCGATGGCCTGCGAGTCGTCCTTGTCCATGGAGCGGAGGGTAGAGCCGCTTTGCACAATGGCCTTGTGGAAAAGCCCGGCGGCGGCAGGGGTGGCAGTAAGTGTCGACACTTTGCTGCCACCGCCCGACTGACCGAAGATGGTCACATTGCCGGGGTCGCCTCCGAAATTACCAATATTATTATGTACCCATTGTAATGCTGCTATAATGTCGAGTAGGCCGGCGTTGCCCGAGTCGGCATATTTGTCGCCGAAAGCCGAGAGGTCGAGGAATCCGAGCACGTTGAGGCGGTGGTTGAGCGTGACCACCACTACGTCGCCTTTGCGGGCGAGGGCCGTGCCGTCGTAGGAGGGAAGTTCCTGGCCGGAGCCTGCGGAGTAGCCGCCGCCGTGGAGCCAAACCATCACGGGGCGTTTCTTGCCGTCGTTGATTCCCGGGGTCCAGATGTTGACACGTTGGCAGTCCTCGCCGGTGTAGCCGTCGTCCCAGTCGAAGGCGAAGGCTGTCTCGTCGGAGGCGTAGCCCTGGCGTGCGCCTTGCGGCGATGTGGGGCCGTAGTGGCGGCAGGAGCGGACGCCTTCCCATTTGTCGGCCGGCTCGGGAGCCATGAAGCGGGCGGCCTTGGCGTAAGGAATTCCTTTATATATATGTATGCCGTCGGATACATATCCGGCCACCTTGCCCGATTCGGTGTCGACTACGGCGGTTGATTCAGATGCCAGGATTTCCGGGTTGCCGGTCGCGCTTTTTTCTGTCTTTGCCGGCGAGCACGAGGTCATGGCGGCAATCAAAATAGCACAAAGGATTAGATTAGTTTTCATATGGAAGATTTTAGGTATTTTCTACGATGCAAAATTATCTATAATACGGGTGACCGGGATTCCGATATGTTTAAAAGTGTTTCTCAATGAGTTAAGTTGGCTTTCTTGAATGTTCAAATGTTTTCATATTTGTTCAAAACGATAATTTTTCCCTCCTGCTATCGTGAAAAAGTGTTATTTTCGCGTTGGAAAAATCAAGTCCATGAAAAATATTCTTGCTTTATTTTTGATTTTGTTAACAGTGGCCACGGCATGCCGCCGAGGAGGCTCTGCGCCGGTGTCGGAAGAAGCCATCGCCCCCATGATAGTAGACAATGAACTGTCCAACCAGAATATCAAGGCGTTTGCCGAAGATTCGGCGGGCCATGTCTGGATTGGTACCTTCCGCGGGCTGAATAAATATAATGTGCACGAGATTCACCAGTATTTCTGCACCGACGATTCATTAAATCTTCCCGACAATCAGATTAATGCCTTGCTGCGCGACAGCCGCAACCGCATGTGGGTGGCAACTATCAACGGTGTGGCCATTCTCGACGACCGCGACAAGTTCCGCCATGTTCCCATTGATGCGCAGAATAACTGTGGCTTTCAACTCATCGAGACCCCCGACGGCAGGATACTTCTGAACACACATTCCACTCTTTTGGAATACACCGACTCAACGGGCCGTTTCCGCGAAGTGATTCGTAATCTCGATTACCAGTACACTAATTTTTCCACCGTATATCCCGACCGCACCGGCACGCTGTGGGTCACTAATCCAATATGCCTGCGGAGGTTCAACGGCAAGACTTTTGCCCTGGAAGACTCTATTCCGCTCCCGGCGGCTCCATATGCCTACCATTTTGATGCCGCCAGAGGACGCCTGTGGCTCGGCAGCAAGGGGCGCATAGCCTTCTACGACACCGACGCGCGGCGGTTTGTGGCCGCGCCTGCCGCCATATCGGAAAATCCCGCGATAGCCGACATCCATTTCTCCCATATTCATCCCTGGGGCACAGACGGAAGCATACTCATATCCACCCTCGACCGCGGATTGCTGCTCTACGATGCCCTGTCGGGGCGTGTGCTGTCGGAAAGCGACAACGATTTCCCCTTTGAGGCACCTCCTTTTAAGGTGACATCTTTTTTCACAGATTCCAACGGCAACCTCTGGCTCGGCTCGGTCGACGCCGGTTTTGCCGTGCGCACGGCCCGGCGCGGCAAATTCAACAATGTGAAGGCACTCGCCGGAGAATTTGCCGGCAAGGCGGTAAATTCCGTGAGTGTTGATACGCAAGGCCGCCTGTGGGTGTCGCAAAAAGAACGCAAGGTATATGTCTACGACCCGGCAAATTCATCGCTGCACTCATTCGACCCCTCGCTGTTCACGCAGTTTGGCGACTCGCCGCACCGGACTATATCCACGGTGTTTGCATCTTCCGACGGGTCGGTATGGCTGGCATCGCTGCTGGGGCAAAAACTTTTTCGTTGCCGTTACGACGGAGTTGCATTTTCCATAACCAAGGTTTACGACATATACGCTCCCCATGCCATGTCGGAAGGTCCCGACGGCACTATATATGTGGGGCTCGGCGCACCGTTTGTGGCCATGCTTGCTCCCGGCTCCGATGAGTTCCGGTTCATACAGGTGGGCACGCAGGGATTCGGATTCGTTTCCGGCGTTGCTCCTGATGCCGACGGACGTATGCTCGTGGGGGCCTTTATGCAGCCGCTTGCCCGGCTCGACCCCGAATCGGCCACTTTCGACGCTCCCGGGATTGACGACGGGCAGTGGGGCAAGGCGATAGCCCGTGGAGTGTTCATTCCCTCCGACCTCAAAAGCGACTCCTTCGGCAAGATATGGATAGGCACCATAGGCAACGGCGCGCTTGTGCTCGACACTGCCACCCGCGAGATTATCCGTGTGGCGGGCGCGCCGTGCACCGACATTGCCGCCTTTGTCGAGGACAGGCAAGGGCATATGTGGGTGTCGACGCAATATGGCATCGGCAGATATGACCGCACATCGGGACGGTTCACCAACTATTTTGCCGAGGACGGCATCGGAGGCAACCAGTTCTACGACCGTGCGGCGGCGCGCCTTGCCGACGGACGCATCGTTTTCGGCGGCGCACACGGCCTTACGGTGTTCGACCCCCTCGATGTGAGCCGCGTGCAGCCCGCCCGTCTTGTCTTTGAAGACCTGAAAGTGCACAACCGGGTGGTGAACGCCGCCGAGAATCCCGAAATAATATCGCGCTCGCTTGCCCACCGCCCTGAAATATATCTCGACCATAATCAGAACGGCTTCTCAATCTCGTTCTCCATGCTCGACTATGCCCAGGGCAACAACGCCCGGTATATCTACCGTCTCGAAGGACACGACCCTTACTGGGTCGACGCCCGCAATGTGCATGAGGCCTATTATGCCAACCTTGCCCCCGGCTCCTACACCTTCCGCGTGCGCTCGCAAGACGGAGAGGACGAGTCGGCCGAAATATCGCTGAAAGTGCATATAGCCCCTGCGCCGTGGGCCTCATGGTGGGCAATAGCAATCTATGTCCTGGCTATGGCAGGTCTGGTGTGGCTGTTTATGCGTCATCGCCGCCGCCTCAACGCCGAGAAAGCCAAGACCGGGCGCGCCCTCTACGAGAAAGAGCAGGAAAAGCGCGTGAATGAGATGAACATGAGTTTCTTCGCCAACATCTCGCATGAGTTCCGCACGCCGCTCACGATGATTTCCGCTCCTCTCGAGCAAATGCGCCACGGCGGCAATCTCACCTCCGAGCAGGATTCGATGCTGCGCATTGTCCAGCGCAACGTGCGCCGCATGCTCCGTCTTGTCAACCAGCTGCTCGACTTCCACAAACTTGAAAACGACACCCTGCGCCTCGAGGTGGAGCGCGGCGACCTTGCCCTGGCCCTTGCCGAAATATCCGACATATTCCGCATAAACGCACGCGAGAAAGGGATACACCTTGTCACGTCGGGGCTCGAACAGCCATTTGAGGCCACTTTCGACCGCGACAAACTTGAAAAAATAGTAACCAACCTGCTGTCGAATGCCGTAAAATTCACTCCGGCAGGCGGGCGCATCGCGCTTTCGCTCGACATCGAAGGCTCCACGGCGCACATCTCTGTGGCCGACTCAGGGCCGGGAGTGCCTGCTGACCAGCGCGAGCGCATATTCGAGCGTTACTATCAACTCGACCGCCAGACCGCCGGCTACTACAATTGGGGCACAGGCATCGGCCTTTACTATGCCCGCGCGCTTGCCCGGCTGCATCATGGCAATCTCGCCGTTGACAATGCCGAGGGTGATGCCTCCGGGGCTGTATTCACACTCACCCTGCCCGTGGCCGACGGCTGCTATCAGGAAAGCGAGCGCGTGAGCAGGCCGCATACGATGGTTTACAGCGGTCCGGAAATCGACGAGGAAGAGCCGGCTTACGACGACCGGAACGAAAGGCCCACGGTGCTTGTTGTCGACGACGACACGGAAGTGGTCCACTTCCTTCGCGCCCTCCTGCGTCCGCATTACAACATTATAGCGACTTTCGACGCCGAGTCCGGTTTTCGCATAGCCTCTGAGGCGCATCCCGCGCTGATAATTTCCGATGTGGTGATGCCCGGCACTGATGGTTTCGAGTTCTGCCGCAGAATCAAGGACGACATTCAGCTGTCGCATACCCCAGTTATTCTTGTCACGGCCAAGAGCCTTGTGGCCGACCAGGTGGAGGGCCTTAACTCCGGAGCCGACGCATATGTGACAAAGCCTTTCGACCCGACATATGTGCTGGCATTGATAAAGTCGCTGCTTCAAAACCGCGAGAAGATGCGCCGCATCATATCGTCATCGACAAAACTCGACGACACCCCGGCCCAGGCCGACCTATCGCCCATCGACAAGGCTTTCCTCGACCGGCTCTATGCCCTGATGGAGGAAGAATTGTCGAACTCGGAGTTTGACATAAGTTCGCTCGTCGACAAACTTTCGATCTCGCGCACTAAGTTGTATTACAAAATAAAGGGGCTCACCGGAATGAATCCCTCTGTATTTTTCAAGAATTACAAACTGAACCGCGCCGCCGAACTCCTGCGCGAAGGCCGCCATAACATCTCGGAGATAGCCGACATGACAGGATTCTCCACCCTCAGCCATTTCTCGACATCGTTCAAGAAGAAGTTCGGCGTGTCGCCCACCGACTATTTTGCCGAGGGGTAGGCTATGCGCGAGTGGTAGATGGTGAGCAGCCGCTTTATAAATGCGTTCTTGATTGTGTGCACGTCGCTGAATGAGATGGGGCTGTCGTTGTGCAGGCCTTCGGCTATCTGGCCGTCGATGATTTTGTTGACCAGTTCGGAGATTGACTCAGCGGTAGGCTCTTTGAGCGAGCGCGAGGCCGCCTCAACGCTGTCGGCCATCATGAGCAGCGAGGCCTCGCGGCTGCGCGGGTTCGGGCCGGGATATGTAAACGGTGCCGGGTCGACGTCCTCGCCGGGATGAGCCTTGCAGTAGTTGTAATAGAAATACTTGGCCTTGCCTTTGCCGTGATGCTGGGATATGAAATCCTTCACCACCTGTGGCAGTCCTATCTTGTCGGCGCGTTTCAGCCCGGCCTTTACATGGCCTATGATAATCTCGGCCGAGCGTTCGGGCGGCAGGGGGTCGTGGGGATTCACGCCGTGCTGGTTCTCGGTGTAGAAATTGGGCTGGTCGAGTTTGCCGATGTCGTGGAAAAGCGCGCCGGCGCGCACAAGTTGCTCATTGGCTCCGATTTTGGCGGCGGCATCAGAAGCGAGAGTGCTAACGGCCATTGAGTGCTGGAATGTGCCCGGGCATCGTTCGGACAGTTCGCGGAGTATGGGGTTGTTGGTATCCGACAGTTCGATTAGCGTCACCACCGACACGAAGCCGAAGAGTTTTTCCACGGCGGCCATTGCAATGTATGCCATCGAGCACAGAGCCGCGCTTATGCCCAGGCATGCCATCATGCGCCAGGAGAAACCGCTGAACGACCCGTTGAGCATCATTTCGAGAGCCACATAGCCGAGCCAGTAGGCGGCCACGACAAATCCGGCGGTGCGCAGCAGTTCGGTGCGCCGCGAGAGTTGGCGCAGGGAGTATACGGCGGCCGTGGAGGCGGCAAATTGCAGCATTATGAATTCAAGGGTGAAAGATGTGATGCCGGCGCACAGCATCGTCACCGTGGCCGATACAAACAGGGCCGACGCGGCGTCGAAGAACACCACCATCAGCACCGGCACTATGGCCATGGGCACAAGGTAGATTCCCTGGTCGATGAAATATTCCATGGCTGTGGATATGAGGAAGAAAACAACGACAAGGGATATGACGAATGTCATGGCCTGGCGGCTTTTCCATATGTCGGGAGCCGAGAAGCGCATGAAAGCCATGAGCCCGCACATCAGCAGGGCCACATACACGAGTTGGCCGAGCCATACCATCCATTTGCTTTGGCCGCCGGCTGTGAGCTGTTCCTCGACCATGCGCTCGTAGGTGAGCAGGTTGGTGTAGTCCTGCGGAGTAATCACCGCGCCCTTGTCGATTATGGTCTGGCCTTGCTGTATCACGCCGCGTATGGCGGTGAGGCGGTAGAGGTCGTAGTCGTAGAGGCGTCCGGAGGTCTCGGCGTCGTACAGCAGGTTGGGGCGCAGCACCTCGCGGATTTTGTATTTCTCGGCCCATGGGCGCGCCGCCGAGTCGTTCATCGTGCGTATCATCTCGGTATACACTTTCTCAGGATATGAGATGCCTTTCGACGAATATTGGCGCACGGTGTTTTCGTTGGTGATTTTCACATTTGGCAGCGAGCCTTCGGCAATGCGCGTGCCGTAGTGGTCCTCGACCACGTCGCGGCTGTAAGCGTTTTTAAGAAACGAGATGGCACGCTTGCGCATGGCGGCGTCTTCCGGAGCCGGGGCTTCCTCGCCGGCAATGCGCACCCACGAGGCCATCAGGGCGGTGATTACCGAGTCGGCGATAGCCTCCTTGCGCTCGAACACGGGCACGAACTTGCGGTCGAGCGAGTCGCGCACGCGCAGCACTGTGGCCGAGTCGGGGCGTATCGGAATGTCGAACGGAGCAATCAGTTTGGCATAGTTCCACGGCCTGCCCTCCTCAAACTTGTAATGGTTGGCCTGCGGATGCGGATAAAAATACACAATGATCAACGTGGCTATCACCGCCAGAAACACATTGCCGTATATGCTGAATTTACTCATGAAGGTTTAATTTAATATTTCGCAAGTTAGGCACGGCGAAGCCGTGGTTCTTTTGGTAACCGGGTTTGGAGGCAAAAGGCCGACAAGCCCGGTTGATGATAATTACATAAAAGCACTGCGAAGTAGTGCCTCGTGCTGTGGACGGAATTTTCGAACGCTCCGGCAGGCTCCGCTCCAATACCCCGCAGGATGGTGATTTGCGTATACCGTGGGTTACGCTTTGCTCCACCCACGGCTACTGTCTTGAAGCGCATACGCGCTTCTGCTGCGGATTGCTCGTTTACTTAGCGGACGCACGAGCCGTGCGTCCCTACACTCAAAGCAATAACTTTCGCCTGTGACATATATTTAAATTAATGAAAAATTAATGGCAATTAACGTTAAAATTCGATGGAGAATGGATTAGATATTAATCTTTAGTAGATGCGGGCGGCGGAGGTGACGCCGTCGACTTTGCGGAGTTTGGCGCAGAGGTCTTCCACGACGGTGGCGGCGGCCACGCGCACCCACAGGTCGCAGGAGAACACCTCGTCTTCGGCGGCTATGTTGAGCCGGCGGATGTCCATGTTCAGGTGGTTGGATATCATCTGGGTGAGTTCCTGGAGTATGCCGTGGCGGTCGATGCCCTGGATGCGCACATGGGCGAGGAATTTGCCTTCAACGCGCTCCCAGCGTGTGGCCACGATGCGGGGGCCGTAGGAGGCTTTGAGCACGGCGGCGCGGGGGCAGGTGAGCGAATGCACGGTCACGCGGTTGTCGTCGCCAACGAAGCCGAGCACTTCGTCGCCGGGTATGGGCGAGCAGCAGTCGGCAAGCAGGAAGTTGGCGCCGTCGCGGTCGTAGCGCAGGATGTAGGTTTCCTTCATGTTCACGGGCAAGGCCTCGGGCAGGGCAGGCTCTGATGCCGGTGTGCTGTCGGTTTTGCTGTCGGTCGACGAGCCACGGCCGATGCGAAGGATTTTTTTCAGGAAGGATTCCGACGCGTCTTTCTCGGAGCGGCGTTTGAGGGTCTTCAACACATAATCGTTGAGGATTACTTGCTCAGAGCCAAGCTGGTAGTGGAGTTCGTCGAGGTTCGACACATGGAAAAGGCCGAGCAGTTTGGTGACGATATGGTTGCTTTCCTCTATGCCGTTTTCGGCCATGAACGCGTCGAGGGCTTTCTTGCCTTTGAGCACGGTTGGCTGGCGCGATTTTTGCAGGGCCTTGCGAAGGCGGGTCTTGGCTTTTGCCGTGGCGAGGAATTGCATCCACTGCGGCTGCGGCATCTGCGACTGCGATGTGAGCACCTCCACCTGGTCGCCCGATTTCAATTCCTGGCTCAGCGGCACCAGGCGGTGGTTTACCTTGCCGGCTATGCAGTGCGAGCCGAGTTCGGAGTGGAGGTTGAAGGCCATGTCGAGCACGGTGGCCCCGGCGGGAAGCGTCCACAGTTCGCCCGCGGGGGTGAATACCACTATTTCCGATGCGAAGAGGTTGAGTTTGAGCGTGTCGAGGAAGTCGATGGCCGACGGCTCGGGGTCTTCGAGGATGTCCTTGATGGTTTGAAGCCATATTTGCAGTTCCGACTCCTCGTCGCCCTCGCCGATTTTATATTTCCAGTGGGCGGCGAAGCCCTTCTCGGCGGTCTCGTCCATGCGGCGCGAGCGTATCTGCACCTCCACCCAGTTGCCGTCGGGGCCCATCACCGTGACGTGCAGGGCCTTGTATCCGTTGGACTTGGGCGTCGAGAGCCATTCGCGCGTGCGGTCGGGGTGCTTGCTGTAAATGGATGTGATGGCGTTATATATTTTCCAGCACATCTCGTTCTCGTCCTCTTCGCGGTCGCATTCAAAGACGATGCGCATGGCGTAGAGGTCGTACACTTCCGAGAAGGGGATATGCTTTGTCTGCATCTTGTTCCAGATGGAATATACTGACTTCACGCGGGCTTTTGCCTCGAATTCAAGCCCCATGGCTTTGAGACGCTCCACGATGGGGGTGGAGAAATCGGCATACACCTCGTTGCGGTGCGACTCCGTGTCCTTTATCTTGGCCTCGATGTCGGCATAGGCGGCAGGATGCTCGTATTTGAACGACAGGTCCTCGAGTTCGGTCTTTATCTCGAACAGGCCAAGGCGATGGGCCAGGGGAGCGTAGATATAGAGCGTCTCGCCGGCAATCTTGTACTGCTTGTTGGGAGCCATCGACCCGAGGGTGCGCATATTGTGGAGGCGGTCGGCCATCTTGATAAGCACCACGCGGATGTCGTCGCTCATGGTGAGGAGTAGTTTGCGGAAGTTCTCGGCCTGGGCTGATGCGCGGTCGCCGAAGATGCCGCCGGAAATCTTTGTGAGTCCTCCCACCAGCTGGGCTATTTTTGCGCCGAAATGCCGCTCGATGTCCTCAACGGTGTAGTCGGTGTCTTCCACCACATCGTGGAGCAACGCCGCGCATATCGACGTGGAGCCGAGGCCTATTTCCTGCGAGGCAATCTTGGCCACGGCTATCGGGTGGAGGATATAAGGCTCGCCGGAGCGGCGGCGTATGCCCTTGTGGGCTTCTTTGGCAAATTTGAATGCACGTTCGATTATCTCCACCTTCTTGCGGTGGTTGGATGCAAGATATCCGTCGAGCACCTCGCGGAAGGCGTCCTGCACCATCTGTTCTTCTTGCTCGGGAGTGTAAATAGTCGCGCTGTCCATAGGGATTGTACTTTTTGGAGGATAAGAGGAATTATAAAAAACAAAATTATAGAAATTAATCCTAATCTCAAAATAAATTTTTATTTTTGCAAAAATATGATAAGAGTGTAGTGACGCTACACTGTATAAAAAGGAGAGAATGATATGCGATTTCGTTCGGTATATGCCATTGTTTGTTTTATTGCCGGTTTAACGCTCGGTTGCCGGCAAGCCCCCGAATTCCGGCATACAGCCGGTTCGGCCTGGGGCACGACCTATCATATCACATATCGCGCCGACGCCGACTTGTCGGACACCATCGCGGCTGTGATCGGTCGTATCGACGCATCGCTGTCGCCGTTCCGCGACAATTCGTTGATAAGCCGCATCAACCGCGGCGACTCGTCGGCGCGCGCCGCCAGCCGTTTTGCCGGCGGGTTTGCCATATAGGCACGTGTCCACAGCCTTACAGGCGGTGCGTTCGACCCCACTCTCGGCCCGCTCATCTCGCTATGGGGCTTCGGCCCGGGAACGGCAGCCGCCGACGGCCCGTCCGACGCGCAGGTCGACTCGGCTCTCGCCCTTGTAGGATTTCCCGCCTGCGAAATCCTCCCCGACGGCACCGTGCGCAAGAAGCATCCCGGCACGCAATTCAATTTCTCCGCCGTGGCCAAGGGCTATGGCGTGGACTGTATAGCCCGTGCCCTTGCCCGAGCCGGTGTCGAGGACTATATGGTGGAAGTGGGCGGCGAGATTGCCGTCAAGGGCAAGAATCCGCGCGGCGAAGACTGGATTATCCAGATTGACGCTCCACGGCAGTCGGATGAAATAGAGCACGAGCGGCTCACCCTGCTGTCGCTCACCAACTTAGCCGTGGCCACATCAGGCAACTACCGCAACTATCGCACCACATCCTCCGGCACCGTCGGCCACACAATATCGCCCGTGACAGGCCGCCCCGTGTCCACATCCACCCTGTCGGCCACCGTCATAGCCGCCGACTGCGCCCTTGCCGACGCCCTTGCCACAGCCTGCATGGCCCTGCCGGCCGACTCGGCCCTTGCCC
>CANRZQ010000041.1 GCA_947644475.1 uncultured Muribaculaceae bacterium | reverse complement strand
CGTCGGAGTCGAACACTACGGCTGTGTTGTGGTAAAGGCCGGCCGCACGTCGCTCGAACAGCGACGTCACCATCACCACGCCATGCTTGCGGGCCAGTTCCGAGTAGAAATCAGTGGCCTCGCCGGGTATCGCCACGGCCAGGGAGCAAAGGTCGACGTTTTCTGTCTGGCAGAAATATAACGAATCGTGCAGTTCGCGGTTCACGATAAGTTTTGCGCCGCGTGCGGCCAGACGCTCCACGGCTTCGGCGATGCGGCGGCGGTTGTCGGCCGCGTTGTCGGTGTTGCTCTGTTGGATAATGCCAACTCTCAGTATTCTATTGTTTTCCATCTTGTCTGTTATTTAACCCTGCCGGGATTTTTTGCTATGAAGTCTTTCCACGACGAGCATGTCTTTTGCTTTATGGGGCGGCTTGATTCATAAAAGTGGCAGAGGGCGGCCGCTAAGGCGTCGGTGGCGTCAAGTTCCGGCAGGAGATTCTCTTTCGGGATGGAAAGGATGCGCCGGAGCATTTCCTGCACCTGCTCTTTCGAGGCGGCGCCGTTGCCGGTGATTGCTTGCTTTATTTTTCGTGGCTCGTATTCGGTGATTGGCACTTCGCGGGCCAGGGCGGCGGCCATGGCCACGCCCTGGGCGCGTCCGAGTTTCAGCATCGACTGCACGTTTTTCCCGAAGAATGGGGCCTCAATGGCCATTTCGTCGGGCAGGTACTGCTCAACGAGCGACAGCACTCGGTCGTAGATGCGGCGCAGACGCAGATAGTGAGTCTCGAACTTGGCCAGTTTCAGCACCCCCATGGCTATCACCTGTGGCGTTTTTCCGTTTACGCCCAGAATGCCGTAGCCCATCACGTTTGTGCCCGGGTCGATGCCAATAATGATTTTATCCCACTTGTCCATTGGTCAGAATACGGCCAGCGGGTGCAGAAACGATCCGAAGAACATAATTTTCCCCGAGCCGGAATCATTGACAAGAGCGGCGAGTTCGTCGCACGACTCAGTCCATGCCTGTGCCTGCTCCATGCTCTCGGCTTGGAGGTGCATGGCATATCGGGTGATGCCGGGCTCACATTCGCCTCCGACCTCGGCCACAAAGTAGGGTTTGAGGCCGCCTCGCTCGGCGGCGGGCGCAATTTTGCTTATTATAGCCTCGATGGCGTCTGCTGCCACCGAGTTGTCGACAAAAAATGTAATATTATATATTATCATGTAAATCCTTTTTGCAAAATTACGAAAAAATAAGGAGAAAATTTGTTACTTTTGCATTAAACTTTCCGATGATGGCATTGTTCTCATTTAGAGGCAGGTCCTCGCCGGTTTTAAACGTTTCAACCAAACAAATGACACATGAATAAATCTATACTCGTCCTGGCGGCCGCAACAGCGGCTTTTGCTGCCAATGCAGAAGTGCTGACGCCCGAACAGGCTCTCGCACGCGTGCGCGTCGACGGTCCCTCGCGGATTCACAGTTTGCAACCTTCCGCCGGCGCGGAATTGCGTCCGGTCTATACTCAGAATGCCGATAGCCGTCCTGCGGCTTATGTCTTCGGCACGGCATCGGGCTATATGGTGGTGTCGGCAGATGATGTTGCCGCCCCCCTGCTGGGATATGCCGACAACGGCTCTTTCGACCCGGAGAACATCCCGGACAACCTCCGTTACTGGCTCGAAAGTTACGCCTCGGAAATAGCGTGGGCGCGCGACAACGGAGTGCAGCCGGCAAAGGCGCGTGTGTCGCGTGCCGACCGTGCCCCGATAGCCCCGCTTGTAAAGACGCAGTGGAACCAAAATGCGCCTTACAACAATTATTGCCCGATCTATAACGGCAGCCGCAGCGTCACCGGCTGTGTGGCCACAGCCATGGCGCAGGTAATGAAATATTACAACTATCCGGCAAAAGGCACCGGCTCACATTCATACACCACAACGACTTTGAAGATTTCCCAGTCGATGGATTTCTCGGCAACGTCTTTCCGGTGGACAAGCATGGCAAACACCTATGGCGCATTGTCTTCCACATCGCAGAAGAACGCTGTTGCCACTCTCATGCACGCCTGCGGCGTGTCGGTGGACATGGACTACACTCCGCAAGAGTCCGGCGCGCCGTCGCTGTTCGTGGCTCCCGCGCTTGCCAATTATTTTGGATATGACAAGGGCGTGCGGTATCTTATGCGCGACTATTACGGAATGGAAGAATGGGAAGACCTTGTGTACAATCAGCTTGTCGACTTCGGCCCCGTGCAATATTCCGGCTCGAACTCATCGGCTGGCCACTCATTTGTGTGCGACGGTTACAGTGCCGACGGCTATTTCCATTTCAACTGGGGCTGGGGCGGCATGTCCGACGGCTATTTCCTGCTCAATGCCCTCGACCCCTCCTCGCAGGGTATCGGCGGCTCCACGGCAGGCTATAATTCCGGACAGGATATCATAGCCAACGTGGCCACTTCCGGCGAAGGCAAGATTTACGAGCAGATGCTCATCGACGGCGACTTTAAGATCGATACCGACCGGGTGTCGACCGGCGGATACGTCGTGGTTGTGGCCAATGCGTATAATTATTCAATTGCCCCGATTAGCGGCTTTTACGGATTGAAGTTCACAGCCTCCGACGGCTCTGTCACCTATGCCGAGGCTCCTTCGGGTGTGTCGAACGTAGCAGTCCTTGGCGGTTATGGCGGATGGTATGTGCGCATGCCGTCGCTCGCCGCAGGCACCTACACCGTGACTCCGGCTTGGAAATCGACCACAGGAGAGTGGTTCGATATCCGGGCCAAAGTATCGGCCGTGAAATCATATACCGCCACAGTGAGCGGAAACACGGCCGTGTTCAAGGCCAATTCCGCCCCGCAAATCTATGTGAGCGGCATCGATGTGGCCACTCCGCTCTATTTCGGCACAAATTTCCGTATAAACGCCACTATTGAGAATCTTTCCGACAGCGAATACTACGGAGACATTGAGGCCGTGCTCCTTAATTCCAACAATACGATTGTGGCCGTGGCCGATGCCTATTCCGTCGACATACTTGGCGCAGAGTCGCAGGAAATGGTATATGAGGCCAGGTTCTCACGTTACAACTCGCAACTTGGCATACCCGCAGCAGGCACATATACCCTTGTCTTTGTAAAAGAATCCACCAATATTGCAGTTTCCGACCCCGTTACGGTGCAACTACTCTCGGCACCTGCGTCTACGTCGATAGGCGTGACTTCATTCTCGGTCGAAGGCGACGCAAATGCCGTCCCGGCAGATAAATTGCAGTTTAACATTACGGTTAATTGCAGCGAGGGATATTTTGCCGAGGCTCTTTCCGTATATATTTTCAGGGCTACGGGCGGTTCGTCGATAGCATATTTCAGTACTCCCACACTTTTCATCGAATCGGGCAAAAGCGTATCGACCACAGCCTCGGGCAATTTCTCGGAGGGTGTTCCCGGCACAACTTATATGGCAGCCGTGTTTAGAGGACAGAGCCAATTGTCGGATGTAGTCAATTTCACCATCGACAGCAGTTCGGGTATCGCCGATGTTGATGCCGATGACAGTGCCCCCGTCGAATATTACACTGTCGACGGCGTGCGTGTCGACCGGCCCGAAAAAGGCCTCTATATAGTGCGTCAAGGGACAAAAGTGAGCAAGGTAATATTCTAATCTGAAACCATAAGGCAGGGTGTATCAAAATGTTGTATGCAATTTTGATACACCCTCATTTTTTTTACATCTATGTATAAAATTCTGATTATATTCATGGCTGTCTCACTGTTTGCCGGTTGTTCGGCAAAGAAGGATATGCCGGTTTTTCAGCCCTTAGAGTCAAAAGGCGCTACTGTAATTTCCGGACCGATGCCTGATAAGGCCCTGCCCCGTGCTGTCGTATATAAGACCAATGGCGACTACTCTGATCATGTATTTGTAAACGTTGGGCCCGACGGGCGGCTTGTGTCATATCCTGCGCCAACAGATGTGTCTGTGTCGTCGTCGGCATTGCCCGTAGGCTCAGGCTGGCTGCTCGACCGCCGTGGAGGCATAAGCGAGGATTCCCGCTTCTTGAAATGGACATATGCTGAATATGCCGCGTTGCCGTCGGCGCCTTCGCCCTCAGAAATCATTGCCTCGATTATTCCCGATGCGCGTGTTACCGACGTCCGGGTGCTTCCGATGTCAGCCTCGGAGGCCATAGCCGACCCTTCTGTCGTGTCAAAGGCTCTTGAATAAGAGTCTCGATGATTTATGGACAAAAAAAAATTATCCGTCATCACGACGAATAATCTTCTTACCTTAAATCTAATACCATGAAAAACTGATGCAAAGTTATAATTTATATGTTATAAAACATAATTTTCAAGCAAGAAAATTTCAAAATTAACATAAATTAACTAAAATAGCATTGCTCGATGTATCTCGACTTAAATCGATTTAGCCCGATTTAAATCGAGATACATCGATTTATGTCGAATTAAATCGGGGCGGGGGAGTCTGCCCGGTCGCTACACGAGTGCTTCCATGCAGGAGATGAAGTAGGGGGCGGATGCTTCGCGCGGACGGAGGATGTCGGTGTCGCACATCACGATATCGATGTCGATGGGGATGTGCTCGCGGTCGTCGGCATTGCGTCCGAGCATCTTTTCGGTAGCCTTCGTCTGCTCGGTGAGCGACGCTGTGTCAAGAGACGTGCGCACCACCACAACGCAGTTGTAGTAGCCGTTGTCCGACTTTTCCACCGGGCTTACTCCGGCTATGTCGCCTATAAAAATAAATGACATCAAGGCCTGACGTATCTTTTCAGTGGCGTCATCAGTATTTGATCCCAGCAGGATAAAATATGTATGCATTGCGTCTATTTTATATCTTTCATTGACAGGGAGATACGGCGGCGGCTGAGGTCGACGTCGAGGACGCGCACACGCACATGCTGGTTGAGCCGCACTACATCGGAGGGGGCCGAGACCCGTCGGTCGGCCATCTGCGAGATATGCACGAGTCCGCTTTCGTGCACGCCTATGTCGACGAATGCGCCGAATGCCGTAATATTGTTCACTATGCCGTTAAGTTCCATTCCGGGGCGAAGGTCCTCGATTGAGGTGATTGTGGGGTCGAATTCAAGTTCCGCTATTTCGGCTCGTGGGTCGAGGCCCGGGCGGCGGAGTTCGTCGGCTATATCATTGAGGGTGGGGAGACCCACTGATTCGGATATGTAACGGCTAAGGTCGATTTTGTCAATCAGGGCCTCGTTGCGTATCAGGGTGTTGATGTCAACGCCAAGATCGGAAGCCATGTGATAGACAATAGGATAACTTTCAGGATGCACGGCTGAATTGTCGAGGGGATTTGATGCCCCGGCTATGCGCAGGAACCCCGCGGCCTGTTGGAACGCTTTTTCTCCGAGGCGCGGCACGGCTTTGAGGTCGTCGCGCGAGGAGAAGTCGCCGTGCTCGGCGCGGTAGGCCACGATATTGCGGGCAAGTTGCGGGCCTATGCCTGCGACATACGACAGCAGTTGCTTCGAGGCCGTGTTCACGTTCACGCCTACGGAGTTGACACAACTCATTACCGTGTAGTCGAGCGAGTCTTTCAGCGCGCCTTGGTCCACATCGTGCTGGTATTGTCCCACGCCGATGCTCTTTGGGTCGATTTTTACGAGTTCGGCAAGCGGGTCGATGAGCCTTCGGCCAATCGACACGGCACCGCGCACAGTCACGTCGCGGTCGGGAAATTCCTCGCGTGCCACATCAGACGCGGAATATACCGATGCTCCCGCCTCCGACACCACTATTACTTTCACGTCGCGCGGATAGGATATGCGTTTGAGGAATTCCTCGGTCTCGCGGCTTGCTGTGCCGTTGCCCACGGCGATAGCGTCAATCTTGTATGCCTCCACAAGGTTTGAAATCTTGCGCATGGAGGTTACGCGCTCGTTGCGTGGCGGGCAGGGATAGATTACGTCGAAATGAAGCAGGTTGCCTTGTTCGTCGAGGCACACCACCTTGCATCCCGTGCGGTATCCGGGGTCGACGCCGAGCACACGCTTGTGTCCCAGCGGGGGCGACAGCAAGAGTTGGCGCAGGTTGTCGGCAAAGAGCACTATGGCTTCCTCGTCGGCTTTCTTTTTCCATTCGGCGGCAATCTCGTTTTCTATCGACGGCAGCATCAGCCGCTTGTATGCGTCGGCCACCGCGTCGCGTATCAGAGATGCGCTTTCGGCCGATGCCTCTTTCTTTACAAACAGGCGGCCAATGGCTTCGAGAGCCTCGTCGGCGGGGATGTCGATGCCCACGCGCAGCAGCCCCTCGCGCTCGCCGCGTCGCATGGCCAGGTATTGGTGCGACGACACTTTGCGGAGAGGGCGGGAAAATCCGTCGTAGTTGCGGTAATTCTGCGCCTCGTCTTCTTTCCCTTTTGCAATTTTGCATGAAATAGTGCCGATGCGCTGCATTTTGCGGCGTATGGTGTCGCGTGCTCTTGAATGCTCGCTCACCCATTCGGCTATAATGTCTTTTGCTCCGGCTATGGCGGCATCGGCATCGGCCACATCGCCGGTAACGAACCGGGCGGCGGCTTTTTTGACCGAAGGTGAATTTCCTGCCATGATTATCTTGGCGAGGGGCTCGAGGCCGCGTTCACGGGCCACTGTGGCGCGGGTGCGCCGTTTGGGCTTGTAGGGGAGATAGATATCCTCGAGCACGTTGGCCTCCGTAGCCTCGTCGATGCGCGTGCGCAGTTCATCGGACAGTGCGCCGGCGGCTTCTATCACGCCGAGTATATATTCCTTGCGTTTTTGAAGTTCGGTGAAATAATCATAAAGGGTGGAAATGTCGCGTATCTCCACCTCGTCGAGGCTGCCGGTGTGCTCTTTTCGGTAGCGGCTGATAAACGGTATGGTGGCTCCTTCGTCGAGGAGCCCTATTGTTGCTTCGACAGCCCGTTCGGTAAGGCCCAGGCGTCGGGCTATTTCTTGGAAGATGTTCACTTTCGGTCTAAGAGCCTGTCCCATAATAAATGTTAAAAACGTGGGCGGTTTATCTTTGAGCGATTTTTGTGCAACGATGAGGGAGTGTGGCGAGCCACATGACCGAAGAGTTGCACGAAAAGCGCCAAAGAGAAGCCGAACCTATGGTAACTTTATTACAAAAACAAGCATTTATTTTATTGTTTAATTAATTATATAAACACTATCAGGAGGTTTTTATGTAATAGCCTGGTATTGAATTACCTTTTACCCCCATCTTTTGGGCATCTTTTCCGCTTCGTTTCAGTCGTGTACATCCGGTACACTCCTTCAACTCACCGAAAAATCTGCTCCAAAATATGGGGTCCCACGTTTTAACATTTATTTGGGATAGGCTCTAAGGGTAATGATTGTTATTTCCGGAGTAGCGCCGATACGGGCCGGGAATCCGACAGTGCCGGCGCCTATGTTTACATACAGATGCTGGCCTTTGTTGTCGGAGTAGAGGCCGCCCCAGTATTTATAGCGGAACGCGGCCGGCGAATATCCGAACGCCTCCATCTGCATGGCATGGGTATGCCCGGAGAGGGTGAGCGCGATGTTGCTGTCCTTGTTGTCGCGCAGGTCGTTTTCCCAATGGGCAGGGTTATGAGAGAGAAGGATTTTTACCGTTGGGTCGTTTATGTCGGGATATGCGCGGCTGAGGTCGCCGTAGGTCTTGAATGGGGGGTCGCCCACGTTCTCCACGCCAATCAGGGCTATGGAGTCGCCTTTTACACGGATTATGTCGTGGGCATTGTTAAGCATTTTCCAGCCCATTTTTGTCTGCAATGATTGAAGAGTGCGGATATCTTCTTCCTTTGCGCCGTCAGATTCCCAGGAGGCATAGTCGCCGTAGTCGTGGTTGCCCATTATGGAGTAGACGCCGTAAGGGGCTTTGAGGCGCGCGAGAGCCTGTGTGAAAGGCGGCAGTTCGCACGAACGGCGGTTGACGATGTCGCCTGTGAACACAATCATGTCGGGCTTCTGAGCGTTTACTTCTGCAACAAGTTTTTCGAGAAACGAAGGGTCGGTGCCGAAGGTGCCCACATGAAGGTCGGAAATCTGTGCTATGCGGAAGCCGTCGAACGACGCCGGCAAATCGGAGAGATATACCGATTTGTCGATTACATTTATCCTGAAACGGTTGAAAAGAGCCCCCCACCACATGGCCGAGAATACTCCCAGGCCGATTACAAGCCCGGTGCGTGCCACCCATTTCCATCGCCGCGCCTTCCAAAGCCTCGGAAGACGGGATATAATGTCGCCGAGCACATATATTATCTTGGCGCAATATACCGACAGGTAGCCGAAAAGCATCCATAGCACCCAGAGGAATTCGTTTTCCGAGCCTCCGCGCTTAGGCAGGCATATTGTGGCGATTAATGCCAGGGCGAAGAACACTGCCGACCATAATTGCACCTTGGCCGGCCATCGCTTGCGCGACGATGTGGCGGCCACGCAATAGATGTAGACATCAATCAAGGCGTTGAACGCCAGCAGGATTAATATGGGCAGAAGTGGAAAACGCATTTATTGATATGAAGTTTATTTGGGACAGTCGAGAGCCGAGAGTTTGTTTTTCAGAGGGTTGGCATACATTGTCAGCATCATGCCGCGCATGAAGTCGCGTTCTTCGGGTGTTACATCGGCCACGTCCACTTTGTCGAGTTGAGCGTTGATGTATCGGTCGAAACTTTCCACATCGGCTGCGCTGTAACGCGATGCAAAGTCTTTTTTGCCGGAGAGTTCGTCGTATGCTATGTAATTGCAGGGATATATCTCATAGCCGCAGTGGATTGTCTGGTCGATCAGCCGGCAGGCCTCGCGTATCACATCAAGACGGTCGTCGGAGGGGAAGTCGACAAGTCGGTCGTTGATGCAGCGGCCCACGCGGAACATTACCCGGCCTTTGTTGCGGAGGATGCCTGTCTCCATCGAGAAAAGGTCGTCGCGCTGAGTTTTCTTGAATTCAGGATCGCGGCGGCGCAGCAAGAACTCTCGGGCTTTGAGATAGTCGTTGGGGTCGAATTCGTAGGAAATAGACACCGGGCAGAGATTCACCCCGAGGATATTGTCTTTTACGGAGCCGTCGCCGGCGAGCGAGAGCATTTTCACGAGGCTTTCCTGGGTCATGTCGTTGGAGTCCTTTGCGCGGCCCTCACGTTGGGCTATCCACACCGATTCATGGAGCGTGGCTATGGTGTAGTGGATGTAGGCCGAGAGTTGGCGGGCGGCGTCGAGAGCCTCGACGCGTTTCACGTCGCGCTTCACGATGAAACTGCGGTTGAGTTTCACAAGGTCGGCAATCCATTCGAAAATGAGCAGGTTGTTGCCTATCGCAACTTGTGTGATAGGCATTCCGGCCCGGATGAAGCAAAGATTGAGAAACGAGGCGTCGAGCACGATGTCGCGGTGGTTGGTGATAAATGTATAGTTTCTCCTCGGCGAGCAGTTCTCGATGCCGTCTATTTCGATACCGTTTGTGGTTTTCTTTGCCAGTTCTTCAAGGAAATTGCCCATCACCCGGCGTTGGAAGTCGGATTGTGTTTCAATTTTGAGCAGCCCGTCGACAAAGGCCGGATAGTCCACGTCGGGCATCACATACCTTACGGCATGCTCGAAGCCCGGTTCGGCAACCAGTTCTTTCATCTTTTCCTTGAACATCTTGTCGTTGAAAGGTGCGATGTCGGAAAATTCGGCGGGTATTTCTTTATATTTGTAGAACATATCTATTTACTAAGATTGAAACTCAAAATTAATAATAAAGTTTTTGCGGAAACAAATGTGAAACACTTTTTTACACAATTAAACACTTTTTGGGAACTCGTGCGCTAATTTTGTGCAAAATCGCGCCATTTGTCGATTAACGCTGTCATGTCGGCGGGGAGTTCGGATGTGAAGTCCATCTCCCGGCCGGTGTGCGGATGACGGAATCCGAGCGTGCGGGCGTGCAGGGCCTGCCGGGGGCAGATGGCAAAACAATTGTCGACAAAACGGGAATACTTTGCCGTCCGGAGCCCACGGAGAATCCGGTCGCCGCCGTAGCGGGCGTCGTTGAAAAGCGGATGTCCGCGATGGCTCATGTGCACGCGTATCTGGTGGGTGCGTCCGGTCTCGAGCACGCATTTCACCACCGACACGTAGGCAAGCCGCTCGAGCGTATAATAGTGGGTCACTGCATGTTTGCCCGTGGGGTCGTCGTCGGGGAGCACTGTCATTTGCAAGCGGTCGCGCGGGTTGCGCCCGATATTGCCCACTATGGTGTCGTCGGCAGGGTCGGGGTGTCCCCACACCACGGCCACATATTCGCGCCGGGTGGTCTTGTTGAAGAACTGGCGGCCCAGGTTGGTCTTTGCGTCGGGCGTCTTTGCCACAACGAGCAGTCCCGACGTGTCTTTGTCGATGCGGTGGACCAGGCCAAGGCGCGGGTCGGTGACATCGTAGTCGGGATTGTCTTTGAAATGCCAGGCCAGGGCGTTGACGAGAGTGCCGGAGTAATTTCCGTGGCCGGGATGCACAACCAGCCCTGCCGGCTTGTTTACCACAAGCACATACTCGTCTTCATATACAATATCGAGAGGGATATCCTCGGCTATAATCTCGAAATCGTAGCGCGGGCGGTCCATCACAATCTGCACCACATCGAGCGGCTTTACGCGGTAGTTGGATTTTACCGACTTTCCGTTCACTATGATGCAGCCGGCATCGGCAGCCTGCTGGATGCGGTTGCGCGACGCTTTTTCAAGGCGCAGGACAAGAAACTTGTCGACGCGCAGAAGCGCCTGGCCTTTGTCGGCCACAAACCGGAAATGCTCGTAGAGTTCTACTCCGTCGGCCGTTACTATCACCGGGTCGACGTTCGACGGCTGCTCTACTATCTGTTCGTCGCTACTCATTGGTTCCGACAGATTTAAGTGCAGCCTCGATGCGGGCGTCAAGGTCGTCGAAGTCGTCGCCGGAAGAGGAGAGCACGGTGTCGGTCACGGCCGGTTCGTCGAAGAATTCTTCGGGAACGCTACCCACTTCGAGAGTCACTGTGGCCGTTACGGGCAATTGCATGCCCGGGGTTATGTCCTTTCCGTTGTATTTTGCGCCTTCGACGAGGTCGGCATATTGCGAGGGCACGTTGACAATGCGTATGTTCTTGATTGAAAGCGATTCGAGATAGGAGAGGGCCTGACGCGACGACACGCCCGTGAGGGGCATTCCGATTGCCACCTTTCGCGGCTGGAAAGATGTGATGGTGACGTAAATCTCGCGTCCGGGCTTTACTTTCGCTCCGGCGTGCGGCCACGATTCGATTACCGTGCCGGGAGTGATGGATTCGTCATATATTGAGTCGGAAATCTCTATCGACAAGCCTTCTTTTTCAAGAATCGCCTTGGCCATGGCGTAGGAGTTTTTCTTTATGTCGGGCACAGTGGTTGTGGAGCCGTGGTCGGTCCACACGTCAAGGAATATCATGGCGAGCCACACAAGCACCACAGCCGTGATGATGATGAATACGAGGTTGCTTATTATAGGGTGCCGCGAGATGAATCCGGGGGCTTTTTCTGTCGGTTTGTTGTCGGTCATAGGAAATTAAGGTTAGTCCATGAAAACGAGATATACTGCCGCTATGAGCAGAAGAAATGCCGCGATATGGTTCCATTTCAGGGCAAATCCCTGAAACAGGAACATCACCACCACAGTGAACACCACAAGGGTTATTGCCTCCTGCATCACTTTCAGCTGCACAAGCGAGTAGGGGCCGCCGTTGCCCTCGAAGCCAATCCGGTTGGCAGGAACCATGAAGCAGTATTCGAGCAGCGCGATGCCCCAGGAAAAGAGGATGACGAGCCAAAGCGGCCAGTTGGTGGATACGCCGGCCGATGACAGTTTGAGATGGCCATACCACGCGAGGGTCATGAACACGTTCGAAACAACGAGCATTAATATTGTCAATATCGCAGATGACATTATAGATAAGTCGTTATCGGTTTGTTATTAAGGCTTGGCGGACACGGTCCATGTCGAGATAATGAGGCCCAGATCCGCGCGTTATCGGGAAAATAAGGCGTTTGGCCTCTACTGCGGCATCGCAGGCCGGACTCCGGAAGCCGGGGGCTGTCGGGCGCAGGGCCTCGGGCACGAAATCGACGGTCGCGGTCATTGTCTGCGCCACGGCCGGGTAGCCTAATGCCACAAGCATCACGGGGTGGCCGGCGCGGTCGTAACTTATGGCTATGGATGCCGATGTGGAGCGTCGGGGGATAAAATCTTGGTCGAGGAACATATGCACCGAGGTGTCGGCGAGGATGTCGCGTCCGAGAAGTGAATGGTAATATGAGCGGGAGAGCGTGTCGACGCAAAACGAAGGTGTGATTCTTCCACCCTCGGCGAGCCGTCGGCTCACAAGATGCGACGCATTGGCATATCGGATATAGCCCATGCCGTCGGTGTCGTTGCCTGTTACTGAGAAATTGGTGCGGATGATGTAGCCGGCGGTATCTGCGTCTGCATCGAAGCGTGTGAACCCGTAGTCGTCGGTCTCAAAGTAGGCAAGGCCCCCGCTTCGGTCCATGACGCCGAAATTGGCCTGCACGCCCAATGGCTTTGGCAAGGCTTGGAGCAGGCGGTCGAAATCGTCGACAGATGAGCATCGTTCAAGGGCAATGCGCATCACCGCGCCCTCGCGGTCTTTCAGCCGGGCTGTGTCGGGAGCGAGATTGTACGACGCTGTGTTCATTATGGCGAATCCTGTCTCGTTCATCCCTGTCCAGGCCTCGGCAAGGAGCGAGTCGCCGCCGTTGAAAAGTGCCACGAAAGCCTGCGTGGAATCGGTTGCCGCCACACGCTCGATGAAATTGTGCTCTGTGCCCGTGTCGCGGTGTTTCCACAGCACGGGGCTGCCTCCTGTTGCCTTGCCCGAGGCCAGAAGCGATGTGCAGGCCTCGGCCATGGCGGCTGCCACAGCGACGAAGATCAGGAAGGTGCGCAATTTTCTCATTACGGCGAAAAGTTGAAAAGTCGTTGCAAATTTACAAATTTTTGCCGAACGAGGAAAAAATCCGGTTATTTTCCTTATTTTTGCATTAATGAAACTTAGACATCAGAAAATAACGCGATATATCATGCCTATGCGCGAGGGCGGGTCGCTCCCGGTCCTTGCCGAGGCCGACGACGGGTTCAAGTATGTGGTGAAACTCCGCGGAGCCGGCCATGGAGCCAAGGCTCTGATAGCCGAGCTGATTGGGGGCGAGGTTGCCCGCGCTCTTGGCTTGAATGTGCCCGAACTCGTATTCCTTGACCTGCCTCATGAGTTTGCCATAACCGAGCCGGATTTTGAGGTGCAGGAACTGATGAAGAAAAGCGAGGGGCTGAACATTGGCCTCCACTTCCTTTCGTCGGCCCTTGCCATCGACCCCTACGGCAACCCCGTCGACGCCGAAACGGCATCGGCCATAGTATGGCTCGACTCATTTCTTACCAATGTCGACCGTACGGCGCGAAACACCAATATGCTCCAATGGTACAATTCCGAGGTGTGGCTTATCGACCAGGGCGCGTCGCTATACTTTCAACATTCGGGAGCAGATGCGGCAAAGGCAGCCCTTACGCCGTTTCCTTATATCAAGGACCATCTGCTGCTGCGCAAGGCCACGATGCTTGCCGAAGTGGACGCACGTTTCCACAAGACGCTCACGCCGGAGAAAATCGACGCAATCGTCGACCTTATTCCGGATTGCTGGCTGGTGGCCGACGGCGAGGATGTTGCCGCCGGGGAGCGGCGCGACGTTTACCGCATTTTCTTGAAAACCAGATTGGAAAACTCTAAAATCTTCACCGACCATGCAATCGAAGCCCGAAAATCTTTATGAGTATGCCGTGGTGAGGTTTGTGCCCAAGGTAG
>CANRZQ010000040.1 GCA_947644475.1 uncultured Muribaculaceae bacterium | reverse complement strand
AAGTGGTTATGTCCGCTTATTAATTTTAGCGCTTAAGTAAACAGCATTGGGACGCACGGCTCGTGCGTCCGTTACAAAACGATATTAATAAATTGTGTTAATGATATTTACGCGGACGCACGAGCCGTGCGTCCCTACACCGTGATTTCATTAACTTTTTAATCAGACATACTTAATATATAAATTTAGACCAAATCCAAACAAATAATTTGTTAAAATCGGACCAAATCCAAACAAATATCTTTTTATCTCACATTGACGAAAGCCCTTTATTCGGCCCTTTGCAATCTAATACGGACAGTTGTTTGTTATAATTTAAGATTATAACATAAAAACCTCTCGATATGAAAATTTTAAAAACTGTGATACTCTCATCCGTGGCCGTGATTGCCGCGGCAGCAATGACCGGATGTGTAAGCAAGAAGAATTACGCGCAACTGCAAGCCGACTATACCCAGCTGGGCAAGGATTATCAGTCGTCGCAGGTATCGCTTGCCGAAAGCCGAGCCAAGGTGCAGAGCCTCGAGCAAAGGCTGGCCGACGCTCAAAAGAACAATGCCGAACTGAAACAGGCGTATGCCGCCGTGCAGAAAAGTCTCGACAACGCCGTATATCAAGGCGGCGCAAATATCTCCAAACTTGTCGACGAGATAAACTCGTCGAACCGCTACATCCAGCAACTTGTCAATGCCAAGACAAAGAGCGACTCCCTCAACATGGTGCTCACCAACAACCTTACGCGCTCGCTCTCGCGCGACGAACTCCGCGACGTCGACGTAAAGGTGCTCAAAGGCGTGGTCTACATCTCGCTCGCCGACAATATGCTTTATCGCAGCGGCTCGTATGAGATAAGCGACAAGGCCATGGACATCCTCGGCAAGATTGCCAAGATTATCAAGGATTACCGCGACTACGACGTGCTTGTCGAGGGCAACACCGACAATGTGCCCATCTCGCGCACCAACATCCGCAACAACTGGGACCTCTCGGCCCTGCGCGCCTCATCAGTAGTACAAGCCCTGCAAGACCGCTTCGGCATCGACCCGTCGCGCCTCACCGCCGGCGGACGCGGCGAATACAACCCCGTGGCCGACAACCTCACTGCCGACGGCCGCGCACGCAACCGCCGCACCGAAATCATAATCACTCCCAAACTCGACCAGTTCCTCGACCTTATCGACAAAGCCCCCGACACCGACGGGGCAAACTAACCTTCATCCTTTTTGCGTTAATGACCATTAATGAACCATTAATTTTTGATTTACATACAATTTGAATTAACGGCGCATTTACGGTCATTAACGTAAAGAAGAACCGCAAATTTCACAAATTAAGGGAATTACGCAAATTAAAGCGTGATTCCCTGTTTTTTATACCTCAAAGGGTATAATATGAAATAATAATCTTGTTTTTATACCCTATATAATGCAATTATATTAAATTTTATTATATTTGTACCCGAAAAGGTATAGAACATATGCAGACACGACTATCAAAATATGTAAAAGAGATGCGGCATCTTTACGGACTGTCGCAAGTTGAGGCATCGGAGAAATCCGGTGTAGGCCTACGTTTTGTGCGCGACCTTGAACAAGGCAAATCCACTCTGCGCCTCGATAAAGTGAACCAACTATTAGCATTGTTTGGAGCCGAGATGGCCCCTTCTAAAATTCAATATGAAGACAAACTATGAAACAAGCCCAAATCTACATGCACAATCTTTTGGCCGGGATTTTGACGGAAGATGATGAAGGATACACCTTTGTTTATGACTACGACTACCTTAATAATAAAGATGCCGAAGCCATTTCATTAACAATGCCATTGATAAACAAACCTTACAAAGACAAAGTGCTGATGCCTTTTTTTGATGGCTTGATTCCCGAGGGTTGGCTGCTGGATATAGCTGAACGCAGTTGGAAAATTAACAACCGCGACAGATTTTCATTATTGCTGGCATGCTGTAAGGATTGTATTGGCGCTGTAAGCGTAGTACCCGTTGAAACAAAAGATGAAAATCATGAATAGATGTCTTTTTTGCTACCAATCACTTTCTGAAAACGAATTTGATTTTCATAAATCTTGCGCACGAAAGATTTTTGAATCGCCAAAGGCTCCGTTGCTCCCATATACAAGTGATAATATAGAGAGTCTTGCAGAACAGATAGTGCGTGCAAACACCACCATACCGGGCGTTCAATCAAAATTATCACTCGATATTGCCAAAGGACTTAAAGGAGAGCCAAAACGTTTTACCATAGTAGGACTTTGGGGTCGTTTCATCCTTAAACCACAAACCGACCACTACCGGAATCTTCCTGAACTCGAAGACCTTACAATGCACCTTGCCGAAGCATACGGAATCAAGACCGTTCCTCATTCCCTTATAAGAATGGCAGACGGAAAACTTTCCTACATAACTCGCCGCATCGACCGAACAAAGGAAGGAAACAAGATTGCGATGGAAGATATGTGCCAAATATCTGAACGCCTTACCGAAGATAAATACAAAGGATCTTACGAGCAAATAGCCAAAAGAATAAAGTTGTTTTCTTCTGCTCCATTGCTTGACGTTGTGAACTTTTGGGAAATTGTTATTTTCAGTTGGATTACAGGGAATAATGATATGCATCTCAAAAACTTCTCTCTATATTCTCCCATAAAAGGGATATACTCACTCACACCCGCCTACGACCTGCTATCGGCAGCATTGGTTGTGCCCGACGACAGCGAAGAACTTGCCCTGACCTTGAATGGCAAAAAACGTAAAATCAACCGCTATGATTTTGAATCAGCAATGAAAGCCTCGGGTATTGACGCAAAAGCAATATCCAACACTTTCGCCAAGTTTCAGAAAGCACTTCCAAAATGGGAAATGCTAATATCTCAATCTTTTCTGCCTGAGGATATGCAAGATTCCCTTTTGACTCTTATACACAACAATCTTGTCAAACTGGGCCTCATCGACAAAGCCCCCGATACCGACGAGGCAAACTGATTCTCCCACCTTTTGCGTTAATGACCGTGAATGAGCCATAAATTTTGATTAATGAACAATTAATGGCAATTAACGCAAAATCCACCGCCCCCTTTAATACAGCAAATTCCACAAATAATAGTAATTTGTGAAATTTGTGGAATTTGTGGAATTTGCGGTCAGGTACGAACCGGAGCGGGGTTAGAGGAGGTCGGGGTGGGTTTCGAAGGTGTCGCCGCGGGGGATGCGGGAGCGGACTTGGTCGTAGTAGGCGTAGATGCGGTCGACGTAGTCGACGGTCTCACGGCCGCGGGAGTAGCCGTGGCGCACGACGGGGTCGCGGTAGTATTTCTTGTTCATTTTCATGAGCATGGCTTTCTCGACGTTGTCGTCCCACACTGTGGGGTCGAGGCCGTATTTCTCGGCGAGTTTTATGGCGTCGAGCACGTGGCCGGCTCCGGCGTTATATGAGGCGAGGGTGAATTTTATTCGTTCCTGCGGGTCGGGCACTTTCTTGGCCATCATATTGTCGTAGTAGTCGAGGATTTTCACGGCTGTCTCGATGGAACGGTCGGGATTGAACATCTCTGATTTTTTCAAACCAAACTGACGGCCGGTGGCGGGCATGATCTGCATAAGGCCGGAGGCTCCGGCCCATGATTTGGCCGTGGGCTTGAAGCGGCTCTCGGCAAAGCCCTGTGCGGCGAGCAGACGCCAGTCCCAGCGGCTTCCCTCGGCATGGGTCTTGAACAGGCCGTCGTAAGGCGAGGCGTAGCCGTTGCGGAGGTCGAAGTCGAACTTGGCTCCGGCCACGGGGGCCACTCTCTGGGCGTCGAGATATTTGCGAAGGATGTCGCCGCGCTCTTCCTCGGGCTTGACACCGGTGCACCATGCGTCGATGGCAAGTGCGGCTTTGTCGTTGCCGAAGGCTACGCCCCAGCGTGTTGTCTCGGGCTCGGACAATGAGAGCGTTAGCCGGAGTTCGGGGTGGTATGCCTTATTTATCAAGGCAGTCTCGCGGTCGGTGGCCACGGCGCCACGCTCACCCGATGCCACTTCTGCAAGCATGTCTTCGACGGGAATCGAATCGGCGTCGACGGCCACGATGTTGATGCGGCCATCCAAATCGGCGTTGATACGGCGCAGGTTTGCCTCAGATTTTGAATCTTTCTCGACATAGATTGTCTCTCCGGCAAGGTCGGCGATATTGACGAGCACTGTGTCGCCGGCAGGCTGCACGAGCACCTCGTCGACCTTCATCTCGGGGCCGCATAGCGTAATCTTGTCCTTGAACACCGTGGAGGCGTCTTTTTCGGGTATTGGCGCGGCCACGATGTCGACCGTGCCTGCATCGGCCATGGCTATGGCCTCATCGACCGACGGCGCCACAATCCAGCGTACTTTTTTGCCATGGTCGGCGGCTATGGCTTCCATGAAGTCGTAGTCGTAGCCCATGAGGGTGTCGCGGTATGAGAAAAATGAGGCAGGCCCGTAGATTGTGGCCACTTTCAATGTGTCGCCAAACACATCCTCCGCCTCTATTTCCTTTGCATTGCTGCATCCTCCGAACACCACCAATGCCGCGTACAGCGCGCACACCGCAGCGGGCAGCAGTTTCAAATTTATCTTCATGACAGTAGCTGTTAAAAAAAGGGCGGAGGACCCGAACTTGGGTCCTCCGCCGGGATGTTGATATAATAGTTCCGTTACACACGGAGAGTGTTATTCGCCTGCGGGAAAGGCCTGGGCGATACGTGTGCCTACCTTGTAGTGCACGCCGGGCTGGGCGGTGATGCTCACGTTAGAGTCGAGTTCGAATACCATAACGATATCGGAGCCGCCAAACTGGAAGTAGGAGATTTCCTCGCCCTTGCGGAGGGTTACGCCGGGTTCGGCGGTAACGATAATCGAGGATACCTGTGCCATGCCCATGGGGAGGATTGCTACCTTGCCGATCTTCGACTGGATTACAATCAGGCCACGTGTCTGGAGGAACTGGTAGCCGGCTTCGTCAAGAGCCGTAAGTTTGCGGCGGACGATACGGACACGTCCTTTTTCGTCGCCTTCGATAGGTTCGGTGGTAACGCCGAGCCATGTGGCGCCTTGGATCTCGCGTGCTTCGAGGACCTTGCCGCCCACGGGGGCATGCTGGCGGTGATAGTCGGTGGTGTTGAGGAACTGGTGAATCCACAAGCCGCCGGCGAAATCGTCCTTATAATCGGAGCCTTCGAGAAGTTCCTCAATGCTCCATTCAAGGCCTTTGATATACACCTGTGAGTCGGCGTTTACTTCCCACTGTCCGTCGTTTGTTGAGTCGGCCGGCGAAGTAATCACATGGTCGTCGTTGATGGCTGCGATAGGACGGTAGCCGGGCTTGACGCTACGGGCGAAGAACTGGTTGAAAGTCTTCCATCCGCCCATAGGCATTTCGTAGTCGCTCATGTTGTAGCGCGGGGAGTCGTAGTAGGACTGCACGGCGGCATCATCGAGCGATTCGGGGGAGTCCATCCATTGGCCGAGAGAGATGACGAATTTACGCATCCATTCGGAAAGAGGCGACAGCGGAGGCATCACGTTGCCTTTAAGTTGCGACGGGATGATAGGTGTTTGGAGTTCCTTTACAGGACTTTGGTCGAGAAGGAAGTAGAACATCGTCACGTGCTGGTATACGATGTCGCCTTCGGGGTCTTCTTTCGGCACCCAGTGAAGGTTCGATTCGAGCCAGTCGTAATAGTCGTCGAGAGTTTTGATGGGTTCGTACTCGATTGTGTTAAGGGCGTGGCAATTGTCGAGCGCCTTCTGGAATTTGTCTTCCCAGCCGTTTTTGGCTATCATGTCGATAAGTTCCTGCACGACGGGAGAATAATTTTTTTGTGCCATAATACTTTTTGGTATATGAGAGATTAACTGTTGTTTGTTTGCTTTTGACTACAAAACGCCCTGCTCTCCCAAAAAGTTCGGTGTATTTTTTATCGTTTATCCACTTTTAACAATTGAGGCCGCCCTCGCACAAAGCGGGGACGGCCTCAGCATATTTTAAAACGGTTTAGAGCGGACGTGTGGCTGCCAGGACGTTGTTGACAGGATAAGAGAGCGTCTTGCCAAGGCGATAGTCGGCCTTGCATCGTATATCACGGCTGTCGGCGCCAAATTCTATGACGTAGGCGCCTTTGTCGGCAACCCATTCCGACTTGGCCTCATTGAATGAGGTCAGAGAATAATTGTCGACCTTGAAGGTAAGAGTCTGGCTTTCGCCGGGGGCAAGCGAGCGAGTCTTGGCAAAGGCTTTCAACTCGTGGACGGGCTTCTCAACATCGCCTTGCGGAGCGGACACATAAAGTTGCACCACTTCCTTGCCGGCCACAGAACCGGTATTGGTAACTGTGACGCGAGCCTCAAAACCGTCTTTTCCGGCCTTCACCACGGGTTTTGAATATGCGAATGTGGTGTAACTCATGCCGAAGCCGAACGGATAGGACACGTCCACACCATCGGTGTCGAAATACCGGTAGCCCACATTTACGCCTTCCTTGTGGAGTGTATAGTCCACATTCTCACGCTCACCCTTGCGTCGGGAGCCGTTGGCGCGGCCCATGGGGAAGTTGAGCGACGACGGATGGTCCATTGCCGTCACGGGCCAGGTCATGGTAAGTTTACCCGAGGGATTTTCCTTGCCGGTGAGCACGTCGGCCACGCTGTTGCCGCCTTCCTGCCCGGGCTGCCAGGCGAGGAGGATGGCGTCGGGCAGGCTTTTCCATGATGTGGTCTCCACCACCCCGCCAGTGTTGATTATCACCACCACTTTCTTGCCTTGGGCATGGAAAGCGTCGGTCACGTCGGAAATCATCCGGCGTTCCACATCGGTGAGGTTGAAATCATCGTCGATTTTTCTGTCATGCCCCTCGCCGGCCTGGCGTCCGAGGGTGATAACGGCCATGTCGGCGATTTTTGCCTGCTTGTCGACAGCCGTGCGCGAAACGGGCATTTCAGGAAGAATCTCCTGGCCCCAGCCCCGGCCGCCGGTACGGTCGGCCTCTTTCTTATTCTCCATATACGATTTGTACGACAGGTAGAGATCGCGCAGGCTGCCTTCCACTTCGAGTCCCGCGCCGGTGAGGCCTTCGAGCAGGTCGACCACATAGGGCTTGTTCACGTCGCCCGAACCTGTGCCGCCGGCGATGAAATCGTAGGAAGTGATTCCGAAAAGGGCTATTTTGCCTACATTCTTGATGGGCAGGGTGTTGCCGTCGTTTTTAAGGAGCACCATGCCCTCGGTGGCACTTTGGCGCGTGATGGCGGCATGTGCTTTAAGGTCGGGTTTGTTGGAATATTTGTAACCCTTGAAACGGGGTGTCTTTACTATGTATTCGAGGATTCGGCGCGCGCACTTGTCAACATCGGCCTCGGCAAGTTCGCCGGATTTCACTTTTTCGACAATTTCCTGAATCTGCACGTCCTGTCCCGGCTCCATGAGGTCGTTGCCGGCAGCGACTTGCGCGGCGGTGTTGCGCTGTCCGATCCAGTCGGTCATCACGATGCCGTCGAAACCCCACTCGTCGCGGAGCACGGTGGTGAGCAGTTCACCGTTTTCCTGAGTGAACGGTCCGTTGAGCCTGTTGTATGACGACATCACGGTCCACGGCGCGGAGTTTTTCACAGCAATCTCAAATCCTTTGAGGTAGATTTCGCGCAAAGCACGTGGCGACACAATCTCGTCGACACCCGTGCGGTTTGTCTCCTGTGAGTTGGCGGCAAAATGCTTGAGCGACACGCCCACGCCATTGTCCTGCACCCCGCCGGCATATGCCGCCGCGATAAGTCCTGTCACGACGGGGTCTTCGGAATAGTATTCGAAGTTGCGTCCGCACAGGGGCGAGCGGTGGATATTCATGCCCGGGGCCAGAAGCACGTCGGCACCGTATTCGAGCACCTCATTGCCTATGGCCCGGCCCACGTTACGGACAAGGTCGACGTTCCACGACGATGCCAGCGATGTGCCCACGGGGAATCCTGTGGCATAATATGTCTCGGTGTCGCCGGGGCGTGTGGGCGAGATGCGGATTCCGGCAGGGCCGTCGGCAAGCACGGTGGGGGGTATTCCCAGACGCGACACCGAGCGAGTGGTCCCGGCCGCGCCGGGCACGAGGTCGCGGGTGCCTCCTACTGTGGCATTGTTGCCGCCGGCGAAGTTTTCGTTGCGTCCGCCCACGAGCAGGCTTGCCTTTTCCTCGATTGTGAGCGCATCGAGGATTTGGTCGATGTTGTCGGGCCGCAATGTAAGGTCCTGAGCCATGCCACACGGCCCGGCCAGGGCTAACGAGGCGGCCAGAACTAATGCTTTTTTTGTTTTCATGGAATAAGAATTTAAGTTGGATTATTAAGACAGTGCTTTTTTCAGGATATGCGGAACCATGAGGCCGAGCCATCGCGTATGGCGGCGAGGGCCACGCGCAGGGCCGCGCACGACGGGTCGGCAAGCGCAGGGTCGGCGTCGAGCAGGGCATCGGCGCTGTCGCGGGCCATCTGCACGATGGAGCCGTCGGTGGCAAGATTGGCGATGCGGAGTTCAAATGGCAATCCCGACTGCATGGTGCCCTCTATGTCGCCGGGGCCGCGCATCTTCATGTCGGCCTCGGCTATGAGGAAGCCGTCGGTGGTCGAGGTCATGATTTGGAGGCGCTGACGCGTGTCCTTGGCTATCTTGCGCTTGGTCATGAGTATGCAGAAACTCTGGTCGGCTCCGCGCCCCACGCGTCCGCGCAACTGGTGAAGTTGCGACAGGCCGAAACGCTCGGCGTTCTCGATTATCATCACCGAGGCGTTGGGCACGTTCACTCCCACCTCTATCACCGTCGTGGCCACAAGTATGCGGGCCTCGCCTGAGGCGAATTGCTGCATCTGAAAATCTTTTTCCTTGGGCTTCATCTTGCCGTGGACAAAAGCGGTGCGGTAACTTGGAAATGTCTCGCAAATCTGCTCGTATCCCTCTTCGAGCGATTTGAGGTCGAGTTTCTCATTTTCCTCTATGAGCGGATACACGACATAGATTTGCCGCCCTTGCCGCAACTGGTCGCCCACAAAGCGGTAGACATCGAAACGCTGCTCGTCGTAGCGCATGGCCGTGGTCACGGGCTTGCGGCCGGGAGGGAGTTCGTCGATTACCGACACGTCGAGGTCGCCATACACGGTCATGGCCAGCGTGCGCGGAATTGGCGTGGCTGTCATCACCAGGATATGCGGGGCCACAACATTCTTGCCCCACAGCCTTGCCCGCTGCGCCACGCCGAAACGGTGCTGCTCGTCGATAACGGCCAGGCCAAGGTTGTGGAACTTGACGGGGTCCTCGAGCACGGCATGTGTGCCGACAAGGATGTGGAGCGAGCCGTCGGCAAGTGCCTCGTGGATTTTCTTGCGTGCCGAGGCGCGCGTCGACCCTGTGAGCAGGGCCACATTAAGCCCTATCGGAGCGGTCATCTTCGACAGGGTCTCGAAATGCTGGCCGGCAAGAATCTCGGTGGGAGCCATCATGCATGCCTGGCATCCATTGTCGACGGCAAGGAGCATGGCCAGCAATGCCACCAAGGTCTTGCCCGAGCCCACGTCGCCCTGCACAAGGCGGTTCATCTGCCGGCCGGTGTTCATGTCGGCGCGTATCTCGCGCACCACGCGCTTCTGCGCCCCGGTGAGGGCGAAAGGCAGACATTGTGAATAGAACGAGTTGAACCACTGCCCCACCCTTGGAAAACGCATTCCTTGGAGCCGGCCTTTCCGGTCGCGCACGCGCATCTGCAAATCGAGCTGGATATAGAACAGTTCCTCGAATTTCAGCCGCAGGCGGGCCCTCTCGAGCGATTGCGGCGATGTGGGTCGGTGTATTTCGGCAAGGGCCTCTCTTGGAGCCATCAGCTGCCACCGGCCCACGACAGAGGGCGGCAGCGGGTCGCGTATCTCGGGAGTGGAGGACAGCACGTTCTGCACCCATGTGAAAATCTGACGCGAGCCTATGCCGCGCTGGCGCAGCCTCTCCGTAAGGGGATACACACCTCGGAACCCCTCCTGCCGGGAAGCCGTCTCCGGCGAGTCCACTTCGGGGTGCACCATCGACCACCTCGACTGATAAGCCGTGGGCTTGCCAAACAGTACGTAATCCTTGCCCGGGGCAAGCGTGTCGCGGAAATGACGGATGCTCTTGAACCACAGCACCTCCATCACCGCCGTGCCGTCGGAAAAGAGGCCGACGAGGCGTGTCTTCGCCCCCTCGCCCTGCACGGCGAAACTGACAAACCGCCCGCGCACCTGCACCGAGGGCATGTCGCCGGCAAACGACGCTATCGTGTGCACCGACGACCGGTCGAGGTAATTGGTCGGGAAATGGCGCAACAAATCATAAACCGAGCGTATGCCCAGTTCCTTCTGCAAAAGTTCGGCTTTCTGCGGGCCGATACCCTTTATATACATTATGTCGCGCGTCCGAAGGCTGTTCATAGGGTAAAATGTATGCAAATTTAGGCATATTTTCGCTATTATTTTCAATTCTGCATCGGAAATTTCCGCTTTTTCCGTACCTTTGCAATCTCTCACTCCTAAAAGACTTTCCTATGAATTTTTTAGACAAATTACGTGGATTATTCACCCGGCATACAGGGCCTCAGCCCGATGCCCCGGCTCCGGCGCTGCCTGCGGCCGGCAGCGAGGCATTCTTGAAGATGGCCCAGGCTGTCAACCGGCAGAAATACATGGTGGAGACCGACGGCTCGGCCCTGCGTGTCTCGCCCCATACATTCATATATCTTGAAAATATCATAGGCGGCGCGCCTGTCGACGACAATATCCCCGCCACAATTGTGGTCGACGATGCCCGCTCGGGCCGCAAGGTCATGACACGTAAAAGCATATGGTCGTATAACCTGCTCGAAGAAATGGTTGCCACGGACGGCGATAACGTCTCGGCACCGGCACGCGGTGAACGCACCGTCACTATTTCGATACGCACCTCCCGAAGCCTGCTCCTGTTCATGATAATGCCGGATGCGGGAATCAACACAGGCGATGTATTCATGAGTTTCCGCATCTCCATCGCTATCATCGGCGGAAACGGAAATGTGCAGACAGCCAACAAATATGTCCTTTTCGAGAAGAATCCGGACGACGGCCGTTTCGAGGCCCTGAATAATTCCTTATTGCCCGACAATGCCACACGCCATGCCCAAAGCATCGACAATGCCCGCAATTTCATGGCCGAGGGCAAGCATCACCTGGCGCTGTCCGACCTCAAAGCCGCATATCAGTGGATAAAAAACGGGCTTATGCGTAATGAGGAGCCGGAATCGGCCAAAGCCCGTTTGGCCGATATTGCAAGCATGCTCGGCTCATGCTACGGGGCGTGTAATCTTTGGGACACGGCCTTGTTCTACCGTGTGCTCGACACAAACCTGCGGCCCGGCAATGCTCCGGCCCAAGGCGCTCTCGACGAGGCCATGATAAAGGCCCGCGACATACGCGCTCTCGCAACCTATTCGTCAGATTTCCTGGCCTCAAACGCCGCCTTGGACGTGCCCCAGTATCCTGTGACGCCGCTTGGTTCGGCGCTTGAATTGTGTTTAGACATAGCCCCGGCCGACCTCACGGCCATGACCTGCCGGTTCGACTCGCCGAGTGTCGCGCCCCTCGATTTAAAGGCCGGGGATATAGCCGGTTTCGATTTCCGAGCATGTGCCGCGAGGCTGGGCTCGTTCACAGCCGTGGCCTCGCGTGGCAATATCGGGCAGAATGCAGTGGCGCTTCGGGTCGAGCGTGAGCAAGGATGTGTCCGCCTCGCAATCGTTGCCCCGGATTTTATCTCCACCCCCACCGAACATTACCCGCTGGCGTTGCAACTTGTGTATTCAGCCGCGCCTTTCATAAGCCACGCATATTTCGACGAGTTGCGGGCAAAAATCGCTGAAAAGAAATCAGACCCGGAAGCGACCCTTTCGGCCATGGAGCGCGAGATGCTCATAAGCGACGCCGATGCCGCCTATCACATTTTTTGCGCGCGCGTGGCCTGGGACAAAGATATATGGGGCGACGCCCTCTACCACTTCCTTAAAGCATACAGGCTGCTTGCCCAGAAAGACATCACAGGCATGGCCGACGAAACTGTGCGCTCCATCATCATTGACTTGAACTATCGCCTGGGCTACGTGCTCTCCGAACTGAAAAGTTACACCCAAGCCATATCCTTTCTGGAAAGGAACGTGCCGGCAAACAACCTTGTATACCACACTGAATTTCTCAACGCGCTTGCAAACAGCAACGACCTGCGGGCCATCTCCGTGCTCAACATGTTCCGCCGGTTGCTTTCCGAGGGCAAATACAACGCCCCGGCCAGGGCCCTGCGCGATTTCTCTTTATTCCTCGACCGCCGGTATGCCTATATCCTCATCGAGACCGGGCAGATCGAACCGGCCCGCTCCTATCTGCGCGGCCTGCTCGACAATCCCGAATCCGACGCCGAGACCCGTGAATTTGCCCAAAAAGAACTGAAATATATCGACGAACGCGTGCAAAACAACACCAATACCTCAAACCATAAATAATATGAGAACGACCATCAACAAAATCTTCGAAAATCGCTTCGGCGGCGAGGGCACAATGTATGCCTCGGCCGGACGTATCAACCTCATAGGCGAACACACCGACTATAACGGCGGATTTGTGTTCCCCGGCGCCATCGACAAGGTAATCATGGCCGAGTTGCGCCCCAACGGCACCGATCGCGTGCGCGTGTTCTCAATCGACATCGACCAATATGCCGAATTCGGACTCAACGAAGAAGACGCCCCGTCGCAATCGTGGGCACGCTATATCTTCGGCGTGTGCCGCGAGATAATCAAGCGCGGCGGCAAGGTCGAAGGCTTCGACGCCGTGTTTGCCGGAAATGTTCCCCTCGGCGCAGGCCTCAGTTCGTCGGCTGCCCTTGAATCGTGCTTTGCCTTCGCCCTCAACGACCTTTTCAACGAAGGAAAAATCGACAAATTCGAACTCGCCCTCATCGGCCAGAGCACCGAGCACAACTATTGCGGCGTAAACTGCGGCATCATGGACCAGTTCGCCTCCGTATTCGGCAAGAAAGGCCATCTTATGCGTCTCGACTGCCGCTCGCTCGAATACGAATACTTCCCGTTCCACCCCGAAGGCTACCGCCTGGTATTGGTCGACTCCGTGGTGAAGCACGAACTCAAAGACTCGCCTTATAACCGTCGCCGCCAGTCGTGCGAGCGCGTTGCCGCCCGCCTCGGCGTCGAGACACTCCGCGACGCCACCTTGGAGATGCTCGACGGAGCAAAGGCCGACATCTCGGCCGAGGACTATTCCCGCGCCAAATTCGTAATCGAGGAAAAGCAGCGCGTGCTCGACGTGTGCGACGCCCTCATAGCCGGCGACTACGACACCGTAGGCCAAAAGATGTATGAGACCCACCACGGCCTCTCGAAAGACTACGAAGTGAGCTGCGTAGAACTCGATTTCCTCAACGACATTGCACGCGAATGTGGCGTGACAGGCTCGCGCATCATGGGCGGAGGCTTCGGCGGATGCACAATCAACCTCGTCAAGGACGAACTCGCCGACCAATTCATCGCCACAGCCACCGAACGCTTCGAGAAAGCCTACGGCCACAAACCGAAAATCTACCCTGTGGTGATTTCCGACGGCGCCCGCAAGATATAATCCATATATGAAAGCATCTGAAACAACAAGCCTGTTCCAAAGTTTTGAATCAATAGCCTTCGATTATGAAGGTGTGGAGACCATTTTGCGGACGTGCGCAATATGGTCACGATAGGTTCAAATAACACGAGGCACGGCTTCGCAGTGCTTTTCTGCAACCATAACAGACCGGGCTTGTCGGCATTCTGCCTCCAAACCCGGTTAACCAAGGATTCACGGCTT
>CANRZQ010000039.1 GCA_947644475.1 uncultured Muribaculaceae bacterium | reverse complement strand
AGGTGTAGCCTTCGTACATTTCGCGGCGCAGGTCGCGGTCGTCGGCATATTGCAGCAGGGGCAGGCGCGACGGGGCGTGGAGGGTGAACACGTATTTGCCTTCCTTGCCGCGGGCCTTGGCCTCGTCGGCAGCCTGGTCGATGCTCGACTGGGGCAGGCCTGCGAGACGTGAGGGGTTATCTACCACAATCTCAAACGAGTTTGTGGCGTCGAGCAGGTTTTTGTTGAATTTGAGGAAAAGGTCGGCAAGACGTGTGTTGATATCTTTGAGTTCGGCCTTCTGCTCGGGCGAGAGGAGCGCGCCGTTGCGGGTGAAGCGTTTGTAATAGTCCTCGACGAGGCGGCGCTGGTCGGGGTCGAGGCCGTCGCGCTTGTCGTACACGGCTTTTACGCGGGCAAAGAGCGCGTCGTTCATCATCACGTCGTCGGAGTGCTGTGAGTAGCGGGGGATGAACGTGGCTGATATCTCATCGAATTCCGGCGATGCGTTAGATTCGGTGAGGTTGAAGAACACCGTTGCCACGCGTTCGAGGATCGGGGAGGAGTTCTCGAGGGCGAGGATGGTGTTTTCGAAAGTCGCGGCCTCGCGGTTGGCGGTGATGCCGTCGACATTGCTTTTTTGCTCGGCGATACCGGCTTCAAGGGCGGGCAGGTAGTGTTCGTAACGGATCTGCTCGAACGGCGGTATCTGGTAGATAGTCCGGTATTCGGAGAGGAACGGATTGTCCATTGCTTGAATCGATGCGGAGGACGCCGCAGCCAGCAACGCCGCTCCAAGAATTAGTTTACGCATATATATTATGTTTGTGAATTGTCTTTTGATTTTGAGAGGCAGTCGATGGCCAGAGCGGCGAGTCGCAGGCCGAATGTGGCGGTCACGGCCATTGATGTGCCCTTTGGCTCGCCCGATAGCGGCTCCTCGGAGAAGACGCAGCGGAATTTGCGTGCGGGGCGCGTGCCGCCGCGCTTGAACCGCTGGCGCAAGGCCCTTGCCAGAGGGCAGCCGCGCACTTTCCAGAATTCGGCCACGTCGACGCGTCCGGGGTCGAGCCTCTGCGCGGCTCCCATCGACGAGAACAATGGCAGGCCTTTGCCTGTGGCCGAGAGGATGAGGTGGGCTTTCGAGGCCACGGAGTCGATGGCGTCGATTATTACGTCGTATTGCGCGATGTCGAAATCGGCGGCCGACTCCTCGTCGTAGAACCGCACGACAGCCTTTACCTCGGCTTCGGGACGGATTGAGGCGAAACGCTCGGCAAGCACCTCGGCCTTAGGACGCCCGACAGTGTCGACCGTGGCCGGCAACTGGCGGTTGATGTTGGACACATCCACTACATCGGCGTCGATAAGCGTAAGATGGCCGACACCGGCTCGCAGCAGGGCCTCGGCAGCCCACGAGCCTACACCTCCCACGCCAAAAACGGCCACACGCGCCCGGGCAAGACGCCCGAGAGCGTCTTTGCCCATGAGCAACTCAGCGCGTGCAAGGTCGCCTTTCATCGCACAAACACGCGGCGGCCGAAGTCGTCGATTACCACGACATAGAGGCCGAACGGGAGGTTAAACTCTGTCTGTCCGGCACCGACGGGTCCATTGTAATGGGTGATGCCGTCGACGCCATAAATCTGTACGGTGGCCGGGGTCTCGGTCTCCACCACGAGCATGCGGTCGCGGCAGAAGGCATCCCACGAGCGGTGGGAGTCCTCGATGTCGTCGATACCCGAGGCGTTGTAGTCGGAGATGGCAATGTCGTCGATGAAGAAGCGGGCACCGGCTGTCTGGGCAAGACGGATACGCGCGGCCCCGGGCACATTTGCCGTGAATCGGAACTCGGCATAGTCGCCGGAGGTGATGTTTACGGGCTGGTCGGCTTCATGCCATGTGAGACCATGGTCGTCCGACACTTCGAGTTTCACCGTGGCGTCGGCTTCGCTTGCTGTCCATTTTTTTGCAAAGAATGACACTACGCCAATGCCTCGCGGCTTGTCCTGAAGCATCTCGAGGGCTGTGGTAGATTTTTTGCTTGTACGCATAACCTGCTTGCCGCCATGCGCATCTTTTTTATCAGCATCATAGATACCGGCCTCGGTCACCTTCCATTTCGATGCGGTGCCGAGATATTCGCCGCCGGAATAACCCTCGAGAGAGGATTCGGCCTCGAAGTCCTCGACGAAGGAGGCGATGGCGGCCACGGTGGCCTCGGCCTCATAGTCGTCGGTGCTGTACGCTCCGGCGTCGATGCCGATTGTGGTGTCGAACACGCCTTCACGGGCCGAGTTGACGCGCAGATAGAAGTGGTCGTCGAGCGGCGATGCCGTGACGGTGCGCGCCCATGTGCCCTTGTCGAGCGAGACTTCGAACGGCTCGTCGACAGAAATCACTATGTCGTCCTCTACATTTTCCACGTCGAGGAGTATCTCATAGGCCTCCGACGGCTGTCCCGGCTCAGCCTCCATGATAAGGTCGCCGTCGTAGAGCAGCTGTATCGAAGGCATGGGAGCCTTTGTCGTGACAGAAACCTTGTTCGATGTCAGAGCCTGCGACGTGAGCCAGTATTCATATTCCGTGCTTGAATAAAGGTTGAACACGGAAGCGCATTCCTGCGAGGCCTTGACTTTTACAGGGTAGCCCGGGGCGGCGGCGCCGGATGCTTTTTCCTGCACATAGAGCGTGTAGTTGCCTGAAGCGTCGGCGTCGCCGACATTGGTCCACACGGCGGTAAACGAGCGGTCGCTCACATTTATGGCATCGCCGGCGGGGAGTCCTGCGAGAGCCGAGGCCGTAAGGGTGACGCGTGAGGTGAACGCTCCCGATTTCAGGGTGAGCACGCCGGAGAATGTGCCTGCCGACGAGGCCTTGAACGTTACAGTGAGCGATGTGCCGTCGGTGGCATTAACTTTTGACACGGCTATCTGCGACGGCGATACTGTGAAGCCTGCGCCGGAAACCGTAGCCTTGACTGTCTCGGTGAGGCCAACGCCTTTCACCTTGATTTCCACCGACTTGGAAAGGCCAACGGCGCAAAGGCCGATGTCTGCCACAGAACCGTCGGCGGGAAGCACGAGTTCGGGTTCGGCCGTGGATTCGAGGCTCCATTTTGCATCTTTTTTCGTACCCCAGATATATTCGGCCAGTTCGGGATGGTCGATAAACGGGTTGCGGTTGCCCTGATGCTTGTACACGGCATTATTTCGGTCGATTTCCTTTTGCGACACAGGGTCCTGGCGGTGCCATTTGAGAAGCATGTCGATAGCCCAGGATTTGTACACGGGGTAATTGTTGCCGGCAAGCATCTGGCCGCCGTTGCCGGAGGTCCAGCCGCTGATTTTGTCGTTATAGGCGGCAGCCATATAGAAATATGAGCGGGCAAAGTCGCCTTTATATTGGTCGTCGGGTTCGAACACCTCGCCGGAGAAACCGGGGAAAGTTGACTTGCCTTGACGGCCCAGCGGACGCACCGAGCCGTTGGAAGCCAGATAGTCGCCTCCGGCGCACTCGCCGAAGGGATAGTTGCTCCGCTGGCCGTTTACCTTGCCGTCGGTAGGATATAGATGGAAAGCGTCGGAATATTGCGCCTGCTTGGCCTTCCCCCACCAACTTTTCGGGAATGAGTGCTCACGGTTGAGGCAATCGCCCACAACCTTGTAGCCGCTACTGCACTTCTGCCATGAAGTCCACTCTTTTGTGGAGTACATATCCCAGACCGTGCCGTTGGGGCGCACGTCCGAGTCCTTATACACATTCCAAAGGCCGTCGTAGCCCACATTCTGGTGAGGGCCGACAGTCTCGTACAGGCGCACGAGCAGAGTCTTGCCGCCGGCGCCCTCGCAATTCTTGTAATATCCGTCAGGCTCCTGCCCCATTACCAGGGCCGGCGCCAAAAGCAAAGATAAAAGAATACGTTTCATTTCAAATTTTAAATATGACAATATTGGTTATCAGGTGGTTTTAATCCATCAATACTAAGCGGCAGGGGCACAGCACACCCATGCACACCACAAAATTACAAAAAAATCCCGCACAAGGCTGAAAAATAGAAAGTTTTTGAAATTTTTAAGACAATATTTTGGGAAATTGCAATAAATTCCCTACCTTTGCGAAGTTTTTTCACCCGATACTTTTTCAATAAGATTCGACAATGGGAAAGTTTACAGAGTATAACGTGCCGCTGAAAAGCCTCGCGCCCGGCGTGCACGAGTTCGAATACCACCTCGAGCAGCCGTTCTTCACCAACATGGAGGACGACGAGGTTCATGGTGCCGACCTCGATGTGAAACTCACCGTAGACTACCGCAACGACCGCTACCGTCTTCACTTCCACATAGAAGGCACGGCAACCCTGATTTGCGACCGCTGCCTCGACAACCTCGACATTCCGGTGGATACCGATTACGAAATCACCGTGGAATACGGCGATGAGTACGGAGGCGACGACGAGCATATGATTCTGCCCGACAGCGACCCGTCGCTCAACGTGGCTTACATCATCCGCGACACCGTGCGCCTGGCCATACCGATGAAGCATGTCCACCCGGCAGGCAAATGCAACCGCCAGATGAGCAACGCCCTGCGCAAGCACCGCGCCACATCAGCCACCGACCCCGATGCCGAACTTGAAGAAACCCTTATCGACGAGATGGAGTCGATGCCCGACAACGACGGCGCCACCGACCCACGCTGGGACGCCCTCAAAGGCCTTGGCTCCGGCTCCGACGAATAAGCAATCAGGCAAAAACATCATCAGAAATTAAAAACTTATAAACTATATTTTGCAATGGCACATCCTAAACGAAAACAATCCAAGACCCGCACCGCGAAACGCCGTACACACGACAAGGCCGTAGAGCCCACTATCGCACTCTGCCCCAACTGCGGCGCATGGCACGTTTACCACACCGTTTGTGGCGAATGCGGCTACTACCGCGGACGTCAGGCCATCGTCAAAGAGGCTGCTATCTAAACAGCCCCGGCCTGATATAATCCGGTGCAAGGCCAAATTTCCTCCTATGGCGTCAGTTGCCGGCCGTCACTAAATATCCGCGACGGCATCGGCAACATTTCCCGACGCTTATAGGAGTGTATTTGTATTGCATAAAACATCAAACACCTTTTAACGGGGACCGCGCCTCCGGGACACACCCGCCGGAAAGCATCCCCACTCCTTCACATTCCATAATTAGCACTTTACAAAAATGGTAAACGCCCGTATCACAGGCATAGCCTCATATGTTCCCGACGATATTCTCGACAACGAGATGCTGTCTAAAATCGTCGACACAAACGATGAATGGATCACCTCACGCGTAGGCATCAAAGAACGCCACATCCTGAAAGTGGAAGGCGCCGGCTCATCCTATATGGGCACAAAGGCCATAGAAAAAATTCTCGCCGAAACAGGTACCGCTCCCGAAGACATCGACCTGCTGATTTGCGCGACATCCAACCCCGACTACCGTTTCCCGTCGACCGCATCGGTGATGATTCACAACTGCGGCCTCTCCAACGCCTACGGCTACGACCTCGAGGCTGCATGCGCCGGCTTCATCGTTGGCCTTCAAGACGCAAACGCATATATCCGCTCGGGCCTTTACAAAAAAGTGCTTGTCGTGGCATGTGAAATGATGTCGTCGATGACAAACTATACCGACCGCGCCACCTGTCCCCTCTTCGGCGATGCAGCAGGAGCAGTGCTCGTAGAGCCCACAGAAGACACCACCGTGGGCGTAATCGATGCCGTGTTCCACGTCGACGGCACCGGACGCGACCACCTGCTCATGAAAGCCGGAGGCTCGGTAAAACCCGCTTCACACGAGACAGTAGACGCCATGGAACACTGCGTCTACCAGGAAGGACGCGCCGTGTACAAACACGCTGTGACCGACATGCTCACATCGTCGCTCGACGTGATGAAACGCAACGGCCTCACCGTCGACGACATTAAATACCTCATCCCCCACCAGGCCAACCTCCGCATCATCGAGGCCGTGGCCGACCGTGCCGGCGTGCCTATGGAAAAAGTGCTCGTCAACATCGAGCACCGCGGCAACACATCGGCTGCCACTATTCCCGTGTGCCTCGACGAGAACAAACACCTCCTCCACAAAGGCGACAAGCTGATTCTCACCGCTTTCGGCGCAGGATTCACATGGGGTGCCATGTACCTTGTATGGGACCTTTAATAGCCGAGTGACGCCTTCTCCAAAAAGATTTTTTCAAAAATAGCATCCGCAAAGGTGCTATTTTTGTTATATTTGGAGAACATAAAACAAAAAAGACAATGACCGACAATTTCAAATCAGGATTCGTAAACATCGTTGGCAACCCCAACGTGGGCAAATCCACGCTCATGAACGACCTCGTGGGCGAACGCATCAGCATCATAACATCCAAGGCCCAGACAACACGCCACCGCATTATGGGCATCGTAAACGCCCCGGAATATCAGATTGTTTTTTCCGACACCCCCGGCGTGCTCAAGCCAAAATACAAATTGCAGGAATCGATGCTGAATTTCTCGGAAGGTGCGCTCACCGACGCCGACATACTGATATATGTGACCGACGTGGTGGAAAATCCCGAGAAAAACGCCGAATTCCTCGCCCGAGTGGCCAAGGAAAAAGTGCCCGTGCTGCTGGTGATAAACAAAATCGACCTGCTCAAATCGCAGGACGACCTTGAAGCCATCGTGGCAAAATGGAAAACAATCCTGCCCAACGCCGAAGTGTTCCCTACATCGGCCCTCGAGCACTTCAATGTCACAAACCTGATGACACGAATCGTCGAACTCCTTCCCGAAGGCCACCCCTATTTCGGCACCGACGCCCTAACCGACAAGCCCGCGCGATTCTTCGTCACAGAAATCATCCGCGAGAAAATACTCACCAACTACGACAAGGAAGTGCCCTACTCCGTGGAGGTAATCGTCGAGAAATTCGATGAGAAAGAAGGCGCAATCCACATCATGGCCGTAATCTATGTAGAGCGCGACTCACAAAAAGGCATCATTATCGGCAAGGGCGGCTCTAAACTGAAAAAAGTGGGCACAGAGGCCCGCAAGGACATTGAGACTTTCTTCGGCAAGAAGGTATATCTCGAACTCTTCGTAAAAGTCGAGGACAACTGGCGCAACCGCGAAAACAAACTGCGCTCCTTCGGCTATATAGAATAAAACAAATCGGATTAACTCGATTTAATTCGACTTATCTCGAAATATCCCGACTTAATTCGATTTAACCAGACCTAACAACAATAATACATGAGTCAATTAACAGCAATAGTCGGACGCCCCAATGTGGGAAAATCGACGCTCTTCAACCGTCTGACACAAAGCCGCACAGCAATCGTTGACCCCACTGCCGGCACTACACGCGACCGCCAGTACGGAAAGGTAGACTGGAACGGCCGCGAGTTCTCAATCGTCGACACCGGCGGCTGGGTGGTCAACTCTGAAGACATATTCGAATCCGAGATCAACAAGCAGGTCGAACTCGCCATTGAGCAGGCCGACGAAATCCTTTTCGTGGTCGACGCCATGAACGGCGTCACCGACCTCGACGACCATGTGGCCGAAATCCTGCGCAAATCGAAAAAACCGGTAATCCTCGTCGCCAACAAAGTCGACTCCAACGACTGGCTCTACAACGTGCCCGAGTTCTACGGACTCGGCCTGGGCGACCCCATCCCCGTATCGGCCGTGAGCGGATACGGCACAGGCGACCTCCTCGATATCGTGGTGGAGAAACTCCCGCCCGTCGACCCCGACGAGGCCGAGAGACTCGAAGACATACCCAAATTTGCCATTGTAGGACGACCCAATGCGGGAAAATCGTCGATAGTAAACTCCTTCATCGGAGAAGACCGCCACATCGTGACCGACGTGGCAGGCACAACACGCGACTCAATCTACACTCGCTACGACAAATTTGGCTTCGACTTCTATCTCGTCGACACCGCGGGCATCCGCAAGAAAAACAAAGTGAGCGAGGACATCGAATACTATTCGGTGATTCGCTCCATCCGCGCCATCGAGGCCTCCGACGTGTGCATCCTCATGATCGACGCCACACGCGGCATCGAGTCGCAGGACGTGAATATCTTCTCGCTCATCGCCCGCAACAACAAAGGACTTGTCGTTGTAGTGAACAAATGGGACCTTGTGGCCGACAAGTCGCAGGCAGCCATCGACCATTTCCGCGAGGCCATACGCAAACGCTTCGCGCCATTTACCGATTTCCCCATCATCTTCGGCTCGGCCCTCACCAAACAGCGCATCTTCAAGGTGCTCGAAACCGCCGTGCAAGTCTACAAAAACCGCAAGCGCATAGTCCCCACCTCGGAAGTGAACCGCATGATGCTCGAAGACATAGCCGCATATCCGCCACCCGCCAACAAAGGCAAATACGTGAAAATAAAATATGTGACCATGCTCAAAGGCGCGCAGGTGCCCACCTTCATATTCTTCTGCAACCTGCCCCAGTGGGTAAAAGAGCCCTACCGCCGCTATCTCGAAAACAAAATACGCGAGCACTGGGATTTCTCCGGCACGCCAATATGCGTGTTCATGCGCGAGAAATAACAGTTATCCAAGGATTAAAAAACGCCGAAATCGCCATGATTTCGGCGTTTTTACTTATCTTTGCACTCCAATATCCGTTAATCCATGAAAAAAACAATTGCAATTTTGGGGTGCTTTATGATGGCCGCGGCAATGGCGGCCGGAGCCAACCCTTTCTATAATAAAAGCATAGTGCTTCATTATCACGACTCCCGGCAAACTGCGATAACAATCGAGGATGGGATGTCGACAACCTTTGCCGACGGACAGCTGGTATTGACTCACGCCAAGGACGGAGCAACCTATGAGATACGCCAGCCCCTTTCCGAGATAGCCCGGTGGACATTCTCCGACAGCGAGGGAAATTCCGACCTATGGGCCACGGCAGGCATCGCAGATGCCGGCTGCCGCGCGGAAATCCGTCTCGACGGCAACAGGCTTCACATCGGAGCCAAAGGAGACGCTCCCGTCAAAATATACACAGCCGGGGGCTCCTTAGCCGCATCAGGCAAAGGAGAGTGTTCCTTCGACCTCTCGACGCTTTCTCCGGGAATATACCTGCTCTCCGTTTCCGAAAAAACATTCAAAATCGCCGTCAAATGAAAAAAACGATAATCGCCATGCTCGCCCTCGCCATGTGCGCCACCGCTGCGGCACAGAACGAGCATATGTATATCTTTCGCAATAACCGCAGTTTCGACTATTTCCGTCTTTCCGACATCAGCGAAATCACCTACTCGGGCACCGGCGGCAAGTACTCGGCAATGGCCATAAAGACTGCCACGGAAGAAAAGAGGATAACGATGCAGCAGATTGACAGTTGCGTGGTGCACTCCACGGCAATCCCCGACATATATGTCAACCTCAAGGATTACCCCGACATCGACCAGCTGTTCGACGGCAACGGATTCAACAAATCCACCATCTACGCGGCCAGGCTGCAGATGGACGGAAACGGAATGTACGACGACCTGCCCGAGCAGGATGTGGAATTCCGCGGACGCGGCAACTCAACATGGTCGTTCAAGAAGAAACCTTACCGTTTCAAGATGAAAAAGAAAGCGTCGGTATGCGGCATGCCGAAGGCCAAGACATATGCCCTGATTGCAAACTATATCGACCCCTCGCACATGCGCAACGCCGTGGCCCTGTGGGTGGCGCGCCAACTTGGGCTGCCGTACACCAACCACACCGTGCCGGTGAACGTGTATCTCAACGGCTACTATCGCGGCGCATATTTCATGACTGAGAAAATCGGAATAGGCTCAGGCTCTGTCGATATCGACGAGAACACCGGCATGCTATTCGAACTTGACAATGCGCTCGACGAGGACTACACATTTGTCTACACCTTCGCCAACGACAACTCCAAGTCGCTCCCGGTGATGGTGAAAGACCCCGACCTCGACGAAATCAGGCCCAACCCCGTGGAACGCACCGCCTACCTCAACGACTGGCAACGCGACTTTGCCAAAATGGCAAATGCCATAACCTCGCCCGCAGGCAAGCGTCTGGCCGATTATATCGATGTAGAGGAGGCCGCCCGCTATGTGCTTATCTACACCCTGTCGTGCAACGGCGAACTGCAACACCCCAAAAGCCTCTATATCCACAAGGAGGCACTTGGCACCGGCCATGTCTACCATTTCGGGCCGGTATGGGATTTCGACTGGGCTTTCGGCTTCAACGGCTACTACCATGGCGAGCACACAGGCCTGCCTTTCGCCACCGACCTCGAATATGCCGGAGCCTCATTCATGCAGGCCCTGGCGACAAACCAGGAATTCCGCACAGTGTTCAAACGCGTGTGGGACGATTTCTACACCAATATCTATCCGCGCATGTTCGATTTCATAAAAGAATACGCATGCATGATTGAGCCGTCGGCACGGCGCGACGGCCTGCTCTGGCCCGACGACAACATAGGCTGGGCTGTGCACACGAGCAGTTTCGACACGGCAGGACATGCCGCCGAACTGTCGTCATGGCTCAGAAAGCGCGTGGAATGGTGTAATACCCACCGCAACTGGGGCCTCTACTGATTTTCAGTCGCCCGTAAGGGAGGCTGTGGAAGAATTGTAAGTGAGAGTGCGCGTTGAAAGGCGCACGGTATATATCGGCGGACGACGCGTGGCAGCGTAGACCGCCGATGTGTTTTCCGTAGCCTCGAGATGTTCGTAGAGCGGCTGCGGAAGGCGGTCGAAAAGGAAAGTGGGGGGAAGGGTTGCGCCATTGCCGTCGACGGCCGTCCACTCGCCTTCGGAATCAAACGTGAGAGTCGGGCCATGACCGATATGGGCCACGCTGCCGGTGGCTGTCACGGTAAACGAGGACATCTCCGAATTGGGCCAGTACTGCGATATGAACATCTGTATCTTCTGCGGCATCTCGTCGTAGACATCGCTATTGCCGCATCTGCAAAAAGACAGGACCGCGACAAGTATAATCATCAATATTCCGGCATTTTTTTCATACTTTTTTAACACTGTTAAACTATTTTTGTTCGAAAAAAATCCCGGCCACCTTATCAGGCAGCCGGGATTAGGACTTATGATTTCAAATCAGGAATCAGAAGCGCACCTTTGAGGCTTTCGCGCCTTGGCGCACGATGTAGACCTCGCCCTTGACGGGATTGGCCACGCGCATACCCTGAACATTGAAGTATTCAACATCGGAGCAGTCGGCAGCAATGTCCTCAATGCCGGTGGTCTGGCCGTGGAATGTATTCTCGTCGGTGGTTATCTTGGTTGTACCGCCACGGTAGAGGATGAGTTTGGGATGATTCTCAACAGGCTGCTCTTCTTCGGAAGCACGCGAGCGCACGGCAGCGCGGGTCTCGGGGTTGAGCGGCATGAGTTTCTCGCCTTCGGTCACAGTTACGACGTCACGGTAGAAGACATAGAGAGATGTAATCTGCACCACGGGATAGTCGTCGCCATTTTCGAAACCGATACCAATCCATTCGTTGAAGAGGGGGTCGTCGTAGCAATCCACTTCCACGCCAGGTTCCGGAGATGCCGATATGTGGTTGGGCTTGTGCTCGAACAGACGGGGCACTGCATAGTAGTTGGCATAAGTGCCGTCGGAGTTGCGGCGCACTGCACCGGGAACATATGTCTCAATCTGATAATACTTGGCCTGCATGTCTACGTTGGCCTCGGCGTCGGTAACATCGTCGGGAGCCTCATACTGCTTGTCGGCGGCGTCGGGCATGTGGATGGGGTCGCCGTCGTCTTCCATATGATAGTGGCCCTTGTACTGGTAACTCCATGTGGTGCCGTTGTCGTCGAGGTGCTTGCCCATACGGATTCCTTCGATGCTGGGCGCGTATTTGCCGGGACGGTGTGTGCCGACGCAGCGGAGTTCATCGTAGTCGTAAGTTGCGTGGAGCACGCGGCGGTCGTCGGTGTTGTAGCGGAAGTCGGTTGCGGTGATTTCAAATATCGGGTTCACCTCGGCCTTGGGGCTGAGTTTGCTTACATACATGAAGTATTTGTAGTCGCCCTGGGTGTAGTCGTCGTTGCCGGTAGCAGTCTGCTTGTCGACATATACGGTCTCGTCTTCGAGAGTCTCGCCGGCTGTGTTGGTGATGCGTGTCGTGTAGCGTATCTGGTAATTGTCGAGGATAGCGTCGGACACGTTGGGGCGGCGGAACGAGAAGCGGCAGGTGAGTTCCTTCACGGTGAAGTCGTCGATTGCGAGGGTGATGTCATCGCCGTCGACACCTTCAACCTCCGAGCCTGCTTTATCGAACACAACGCTCGAGGGAATTTCGTCGGGGCGGTCGGTACGGCGCACATAGTAGGTGTAGCGGATGTTATAAGGCTTGGCAATTTCGGGATGCGAATTTACGGTAGCCTCAGAATGTTTCTCTTGACGCATACCTTCGTTGGTAGGCTGGTACGAGAACGACATCTCGGCCGAGAAAGAGCGGGAAGCGAGGTTGCCGTCGATCATGAACACGTGGCCAATCATACCGTTGGTGGATGCCACAGACTCTACGGCCTCGGCAGATTCACCTTTGTCGGTTTTGGCATCGGTGTGAGTAATCATCACCTTGGGTGCTTTCGTGTAGTCGTCTTCAATCTCACCGCGAAGAGCAGCCGCCTGCATGTTGGATGCGTATGCGAGCGAGGTGTCGAAGGCCTTGATATAGTAGTTCGATGTCCAGAAGTAGAGTTCGGGAGTGTCGATTATTTGGTTGGCGATGTGCGAGTCCACCGATACAGTCTCAGAAGTAGCGGAATTTACGGCGAAATATTTGCCGGTGCCTTCGGGACGGTAGGTGAGGTAATCGTATTCTTCGGCAACGCCGAGTATCTCGCGGGCCTCCTTGGTAAGCTGCATCAGCTGGATAGCCTCGAGCGAGGGTGTGAAGTTATAGTTGGCGATGGTGATGGGGTTGGAGGCCACTACCACGCGATGTTCGCCATTGTTGTCGGTTATAGTTGCACGGAGCAGGTAGATGTAACGGCCGTTACGGAGTTCCTGATACTGGATATAGTCTTCGGTGTCGATTTCGGAGCGGAGGTCGCCGCCTTCCTCGGCGGTCTTGGATGCCACTACATATCCTTCGGGGTTTCCGAGATAGCCAACACGGTTCCAGTCGGCCTCGTAGTTGTCGGACGCGGTGTTCGATGTGGCAGCGTTGTAGCGCACAATCTCATAAGATGTGATGCGGGCGTCGGATGTGAGGTCCTGGAAGTCGACAATAAGTTGCTCGTGAGCATTGTCCTTTGTGCGGGCCTTGATGGTTGCGTCGCCGAAAGCGAGGGTGGTGTAGAATTTGGTGCCTGTACGGGCCGCGTTGTATTCACTGTCGCCATCGATGATGGGGAAGAAGAGTTCCACGGTCTGGAAGTAAGTGGGCTTGTCGAACATGAAGTTGCCCTTGTCGGGTTCGAGTCCTACTGTGGTCTGCGGATTGACAGGAGTGCCTTCCTCATTGTCTTTGAGATTCTCGATACCCCAGTTTATGTTATTGCTCCACTGGGCGTTGCCGGCTCCGGAAATCTGTCCGCCCCAGCCTGTCCATATCTTTGTGGCGCCGAGCACCCACATGCGGGGGATTACGTAGCGGGCATAGGTGGTGTTAGCCTCGAGATTGAGGTTGGCATATGCCGAGCCGTTGTCGGAATTGCGGAGTTCGTCCATCCACATCTGGCCCGACTTGCTGTCGTGGCGGCGGAAGACAAGGTTCGACGACATCATCTCCATATTCTCATCGCCTTTTACGGCATTGAAGAAGATAGTGTTTTTCGGAGGCCACTGTGTAGAATAGATATATTTTCCGTCGAGGTCGCGCTGGGGGTTACCGTTCTCGTCGTAGAGAATCCATGCTTCCTGCCAGCCCTTGCCTGTATTGGCCTGTCCGGGGATAAGAGAGCCGGTGTAGACATTGGGGGTATCCTCGTTGTCGCGCTGTTGGAAATTGTAGCCGTTCATAGAGAAGAACTTCGGGGCGCGGTCGATTTCGCCGGCTGCGTTGCGTATAGGCTCGGCGCGAAGGCCCATGCTGAGGTCGAGGGTGAGGTTGTAAACACGGCCATACTGGAGGCCCGAGGCTGTTTCAAGACCGTCGGGAATGAGTTTGAATTCCCGGGGCTCGCTTTGGTTTTTGTAGATAACCACTGCGGTGAGTTCGGGGTTGGCGTCAGAGCCATAGGTCGGGTGGTTCTGGGCACCGCGGAGT
>CANRZQ010000038.1 GCA_947644475.1 uncultured Muribaculaceae bacterium | reverse complement strand
GGCTGAGACGGCCGTAACATAGGCGGCCGCTTTCAGTTTTATATTCATCCGGAGCGGCCGCTCCCTGACGGGGCGATACCGAGAATACACCCGTCGCGCCGGGCGCGAGATAGCGGTCGGCAAAGCGGTTGGCGGCATATCCCATGGTTGCGCGCACATTTATCTCCACCACAGGCATGATGCGTCCGTCGTCCGACGCCATCATGTCAACGCCAACTATTCCATTATAGTAAGGCGCAATCCGCTCCTCGACAGCCTGCCGCACAGCCTCGTCGCAGGCATCAAGCAACGCAGCGTCGACATAATCTTCGACGCGCGAGCGACGCGTGGCCTCGTCGGCAAGCAAGTTGCCGGCATATGCTCCGCGCCCGTCGGTGACGAATACCGACGTGGATAAAGCCCGGCATACGCCCCCGGCACATTCGTATATCCTTGCAAAATCGACAGCCTTGTCGAAAGCGTCCTCGACCATCACCGAGCCTTGGGATGCGATAATCTCGGAGGCGCGGCGCAACGTGCGCTCGCGTCCGGCCGCAGCCGACGGCAGCACTCCGCGGCCCGACGACGACCACGGTGCCTTGACATAGATTTCTCCTCGATTCAAGGCCGATTCCACTTCGCCGATTTCCCGCATCTCACGGGCCGAAGCCGCAACCCGCTCAGACCCGACAGCCGCAGCCACTTCCGCGCCAATCTCGGCGGCGGTGCGGCGGTGCGACAGCATCCGCAGGCGGTCGAGAGCAGCGTCGTCGGGCAACATCGAGGGAGCAAAACCCTCGTTCAGGAAGTCGGTTCGCGCCGCACGCGACCAACCCCATGGACGCAATTCATACGCCGCCGAAGGCTCATGATTGAACACGTCGACATCAATGCCGAAAGCCGTGCGCACCGTGTCGAACCATCGCGCGTTCACGCCGTGGCACAGCACGCGGTCGCCTGCGTCGGCATACCACATCGGGAGCAACGCCCCCGAGCGGCGCAAGTCCACCGCAGCCTTCGGCGGCGTGTAATGGTCGAGGTTGGCGGCAAGCGCCAGGTCATTCTCGGGATTAAAGAGATGTAGTTTCATTGCCATAATTGTTCTTTTATGCAAAAATAACAATTATCTGCCGATAAATTGTTACCTTTGTATCGAAACAAAAAATTGGCTAATGTCGACTACGCGAAAAATCAAAGAGGTTATTTTTTTCTCATACGGAGATTCGGCCGATGCCTCCACATGGAGCAACGTGCCATACCTTTTCACCCGAACGCTCGAAAAGAAGGGCATCACGGTGAGGAGGGTCAATCTCTATGAGGGATTGAACGGGATTACCGATGTCGCCGACAAGATTATCCGCGCCGAGAAGAAAATTTTACGCAGCAAGTCGACTTTCCGGTTCAAGATGAGCCGTATTTTCACCGCGCTCGTTTACCGGAACATAAAGCGCGCGGTCAAGGCATACCCCGACGCCGGCCTTTGCATCTTTGCATGCTTTGACTTCTACAATAAGTTCAGCGACACGCCCACGCTCCTGTTCGGCGACTGGACTCTTGAAATACTCGTGCGCGACCGCCTGCTCCGCGAGCCCGACAGCCCCGAGGCGAGATACATCAGCCATCAGAACAAGGTCATGGCCAAGGCCGAGCATGTAATTTCACTGTTTCCTCACAGCCAAAGGCTTATGCTAAAATATTGCCCGGAGTCGGAGGCGCGACATATGGGCATGAATGTAATAAACGACATGAACCCGCAGCCTCTTGCGGCTTCGGCTATCGATACGATTATCGGAAATAAGCGCGATGCCGGCAAAATTCTTTTCATCGGCAACATAAGGTATATCGACGGCGCACGCCGGCTTGTGGAGGCTTTCAAGCACATACGCCGGCAACTGCCCGCAGCAACCCTCGATATAATCGGAATGACCGCGCACGACCTCGCCGCCGAAAGCATCGAAGGCATACGCTGCCACGGGTATCTGAGAAAAGACGTGCCCGCCGAAGCCGAGTTGTACTATTCATTGCTCACGCAGGCATCGGTGCTTGTGAATCCGACACACGGCTGGGCCGGATACAGTTCGACAATAGAGGCCATGTATTACTACACGCCTATTGTCATCGCGCCTTACGACGATTTCACCACGGAATTCGGCAAGGACATAAGTTTCGGCGAATTCCAAGAATCAGACAGCAGCGAGAATCTGGCAAGAACAATCCTGTCGGTGCTCACATCGGAAAATTACACCCGGATGTGCCGCGACGCGCACAACGCCGTGGCCGGATACACCTGGGACCGGTATGTCGACAAAATCCTGGCTACGGTCAACCCTTGAACTCTATGCCGAGACCGAAAAGGGCATAGTCGTAAAGCACAGGGTCGTCGGGGCGGAAGCGGCGAAGCGTGTCGGTGAGTTCCACCACGGCGCGGCGGTCATCCTGCTTGCGTGAGAGCAATCCGAACCCGCGGCTCACACGGCCAACGTGCACGTCAAGAGGAATAAACAGTTGCGAGGGCGAGATTACATCCCATACGCCGAGGTCGACAATGCCGTCGCGGCGCACAAGCCACCGCAGGGCCATATTCACGCGTTTAAGCGCAGTAGAGTCAAGATTTTGCGGAGTGCAACGGCTGTCGCACACGCCGCCGTTGGCTTCGGCAAGTTCGCGGTTGAGGGCAGCGACCAGCGCCCACGACGGAGCCTCACACGCCGCAATGCCCTCGGCACGCGCAAAATCCTGAAGCGAGCCGTGCCGGGCGTATATCCGGTGAAGCCCACGGAGATAGTGGCGCAGGTTGCGGTTGAAAAACGTGCGGTGGATATTGCCCTCGGGCAGGTCCTCGTAGCCCTCGTCGGCCACATAATTATAAGGCTGGTAATCCATAAGCGCAAGCATCTTCTCACAGTCGCGGCATATCATCTTGCGGTTGCCCCAGGCTATGGTGGAGCAGAGCAGCGACACGATTTCGATGTCGCGCACGTCGGAAAACCGCCTCGGAAACTGCACAGGGTCGGCGTCGATAAACTCGGGGTTGTTGATTCTCGCCGCCTCACGGTCGAGCATTTCCTTTATGTCAAGAACATCTTCCATTACTGATTACAATAAATATATGATTTATTCACAGTGTAGGGACGCACGGCTCGTGCGTCCGACGCGAAATGATTTTAACTTCTTGGGGTTAATGGTTTTGATTCGGACGCACGAGCCGTGCGTCCCTACATTCAAAGCATTAACATCTGCAAAGATAATGTTTTTTGGCTCATAAACGGATTTTTTCGTAAATTTGCACCAAATCATAATCCTAATTTAAATTTCGGGCCGTGAACTAACGTCCGCATTTTTTCCTTGAATCTTATGAACCGATTTTTAGCCTTTATTTCATCCCTGGCGGCAGCAGTGGCAGTGAATGCCCAGCTAATGTGGGATATGGACCACCTTTCGGCCGTGCGCTCATCGATAGCCGAAGGCTCGTCGCCTTTCTACACCTCTGCATACGAATCGCTCCTTGGCCGCGCCGACTCCATGGCCACGCTCGCACCGGCCACGGTGATGACCAAGCCTCATGCTGCCCCGTCGGGCGACATGCACGACTATCTGTCGCAGGCCCGCTACATGTGGCCCGACCCTGACACCGCCGACGGCCTGCCATATGTCAACCGCGACGGCATCTCCAACCCGGAAATATATGCTCTCGACCGATACCGCCTTTCAGAGATGGCTTCGCGCGTCACCGACCTCACCCTCGCCTGGTATTTTTCAAGCGAAAAACGGTATGCCGACGCTGCCGCGCGCCAACTCCGCGCCTGGATGCTCGACCCGGCCACACGCATGAATCCCAACCTTGAATATGCCCAGGTGGCGCCCGGCCACCATGGCGGCAAAGGCCGCTGCTGGGGGCTGATCGACACCTACTCGCTGGTCGAGATGCTCGACGCCGCCGAGGTGCTCTTCCGCTCCGACGCCCTGACCGCCAAGGAAAAGAAGCAGATACGCCGCTGGGTAGGCGACCTTGCCTCATGGATGGAAAAATCGGAGCAAGGCCGGCAGGAAGCCGAGACCGCCAACAATCACTCCGTGGCCTACGACGCCCAGCTAATCGCGTTCAACGCCTTTGCCGGACACCGCGACCGCGCGCGCAAAATCGCCCGGGCCGTGCCATCGCGCCGCGTCGACGCACAAATTCTCCCCGACGGCTCCCAGCCCGAGGAATTAAAGCGCACTTTGGCCTACCACTATTCGCAATACAATCTGGAGCATCTCACCGACATTCTGCTCATGTCGCAGAGCCTCGGCCTTCCGGCATCTAACGCCCTCGTGGAAAAAGCACAGGCTTACCTCACCCAATATATCGACGACGCCCGCCCGTGGCCGCATCAGCAGATTTCGGGCATCGGACGCTCGCGCCGCCGCCTGTGCGCCGACCTTGCGCGCACCGTCGGATTCCTCTCCGAAGCCACCGAAGGCTCCCACGCCCTTTTTGCCGAGACCGTGACACGTCACTTCGACGCCGACCCCGACGAGACTTTCTCCCTTGTTTACTACACCCCTACGACTTACGACAACGCCCTGGCCCACGCCTGCTCCCAGATGGCTTATGCCGTCGTGCTGGCCGAGAAAGCAATCCGCGAAAAAAGCAACGCGGCCGGCCGCCGCTTCATCCCCCGCACGTTTAACGCCGCCGACTCGTCGCTTGTGCTTGTCCACCCCCACGACTGGTGCTCGGGCTTCTTCGGAGGCTCCATGTGGCTCCTTTACCGCAACACCCACAATCCGCTCTGGCGACGCAACGCCCTCACATGGACATGGCGCATCGAGGAAGCCAAAAATCACGCCGGCACCCACGACCTCGGCTTCATGCTCGGATGCACATTCGGCAACGGCTACGCCCTCACCGGCGAGCAGTCGATGCGCGACGTGATGCTCACCGCCGCCTCCACCCTCGCCACACGGTTCAGCCCCACGGTCGGCGCCATACGCTCGTGGGACCACAATGCCGAACGCTGGTCGTTCCCGGTGATTATCGACAACATGATGAACCTCGAACTCCTCTTCCAAGCCACCGAACTTACGGGCGACTCCACATTCCGCAACATCGCCATAGCACATGCCAACACCACGATGCGCAACCATTTCCGCCCCGACCGCTCGTCGTACCATGTCGTCGACTACCGCCCCGCCGACGGCTCCGTCCACGAACGCGTCACCGCCCAGGGCTTTGCCGACGAATCCGTATGGGCCCGTGGCCAGGCATGGGGACTCTACGGCTTCACCGTGTGCCACCGCTACACCGCCGACCCCACATATCTCGACATGGCCCGCGGCATCGCCTCGCTTATAATGAATTACGACAATATGCCCGCCGACCTCATTCCATACTGGGACATGTCGGACCCGCGCATCACCGCACCCGGCCAAAACCTCGCCGCCATCCCGCGCGACGCGTCTGCCGCCGCCATCACCGCCTCCGCCCTCTACGAACTCGCACGCTACGTCGGCCCCACCGAAGCCCGCGCCTACACCGGCTATGCCGACCGCGTCGTCGACACCCTCTACAATTCATACCGCGCTCCGCGCCACAGCGCCGGCGGCTTCCTCCTCCTCCACTCCACCGGCCACCACCCCGCCGGCTCCGAAATCGACGTCCCCCTCAACTACGCCGACTACTACTACCTCGAAGCCCTCACCCGCCGCGCCGGAAAATAACCTCCAATAGGCATAATTGTAGAAAAAAAGGATTTACGGATTGCCCGTACATCCTTTTTTTCTGCAATTATGCAAATCCCCATTAACGAAGATTGTACACTCTGTGAACTCGGCCGTCAATCCAAAGACGATTAGCATAATTCACAAGCACAGACTCTCCGGACGGATTACAGTAGACCAGATATTTCATCTCATCCGGTTTAACAAAAGAGAAATCCTCGTCAATGCTCTGAAATCGGGAGAACATTCCGAACGGACGGTAGGGTCGTCCATTCGCATCGTAGAAAGGAGAAAATGCGACAAACAACAGTTTTCCCTGCACAGACAGGACAGAACATGGATCACCGCCCAGACACGAGGGACGAACCCGTTCGATACGTCTTGCTGTCGAGATTTTCGCCATGGTTATCACTTGATTGTAGGCATCAATAAACGGATTGATGAGTTCAACATCAAACCATCCTGCTTATTCAGCAATATTGTCGAAACACCCCGAGAGACGCTTCAACTCATCAATGGCATCCCCCAAATTTTTGGGAGCCACTCGATGAGGCTGCGGATAGGCAAGGTTTGTACCGCCACCTCCGCCAAAAAGATTGTTAAAAAATCCCATAGAATTAATCAGTTAATAATGATTAATAACTCTATATATTAATGAAATGATTTTAATCCAAAATTACATGATTTGCGAACCTTTACCGAACAAAGATTTATGCTTATACGCTTCAACCGCAACCCAGTAACTACCACCAATAAATACCAAATCATCAGACTTTGCCTCTTTCAAATATATTTTTATGGCATCTTCGACAGATTTCGTTACACAACCTCTCTTGCCGGAGATTTTGCATATTTCTTCTCCGCTAATGAAACTGTATGCTTCAGTAAAATAATAAAAAGCATCCTTAGGCAACAAATCAAGAATATCAAGTTTCCTTTTGCTACTAACACCCAAAAGCACAATTAACCGCCCATATCTACCTATGTGCAACATAGAAGTCAATTTACAAAATATTTCTTTCAGCCCAAGAGCATTCCCGCAAACGTCAATAATAACTTTCGGCGTTTCAGAAATAGTCTCCCATCGCCCATGATAATTCATTATGTTCCCGGCATTCTTAAAACCAAATTCAATTTTCCCTTTATCATAGAATATTCCAACAGATGTATTCAAATATTGAATAGCCAATAAGGCAATTGTCAGATTTTGCTTTATAAAAGCACCCGATAGATCATATTCTTTTTCATTGAATTTAAAGTTATAATCAGAATAATCTATTAACTTTACATCATCTTTTATTATACTTTTAAGCATGTCCTTCCACTCCTTCGTAATATTTCCTATTATGAGTGGAATATTTGGCTTACAGATACCTGTTTTCTCTTTTATTATTCGAATCATATCGGCTCCGAACAATTCTGTATGATCCAATCCTAAGGAGGTGATAATAGTGAGAATCTTAATGCAATCAACGTTAGTGGGATCGTTTAAACCGCCTATTCCGGTTTCAATAATTCCAAAATCTACATTTTCCTCTTTAAAATACCAAAACGCCAGTGCCGGAAAGATTTCCGCATAACTTCTTATCGAGTTCGGGTATTGTTTAATATACGAGCTATATAGCAAATAAAACTTTTGTGTATATTGAGGCGTAATATTTTTCCCATTGATTTTTACCCTCTCATAGTAACAATTAACATGTGGCGAATTATATGTCCCAACTTTATATCCGAGTTGAATCAAGGCACTGGCAATATAGCAGCATACCGATCCTTTACCATTTGTTCCGGCAACATGGATTATAGGATATCCGAGATGAGGCTCTCCAAGAAACCTTAGAAAATGAGAGATTCCACCAATGCCCCATTGATGAAGTTCTCCATCAATTTCATATGTCGGATGACTTAATTTATGTATTTCTCGCAACAGTTCCATTTAAAGATCTATGATTTCATTTCCTGTTCGTCTAAATACGCTTTAATTCTTTCTATCAGTTGACCCTCTGTCATGGAACACGTTGGTTCATTAATGTCATTATTTGCCAGAAGACATTTATAGGCACAACTTTTCCCGCAAGCAGGAAGCAATTTACATTTAAGACATTTTATATTATCAAATGGAGTCCACGTTGTTTGTGAGTAAAATTGAGAATTATAACGCAATCTGCCATTGACTATCCGACCAACTGCATATTTGGATTGTCCTACAAGATTGTCGCACTTATAAACATCAAGCAATGAATCTATAATAAAGCAACCGTTTCTTGTTAATGCACATGGACGTTGCTTTCCAAATGGCACATATCTTTTTGCTGCCTTATATTTATTTAGTATAGGGAGAATTGCCGGACGTATATTTATTAGATAGTCATTATCATCGATACATTGATCTGAATTGCATCCATTATGACCTGCTGCTCGTAAAAGGCCGACATACATATAGTTAGTTCTTAAAGCGAATTTTTCAAATACATTCCCAATGCTTTCAATATTGTCTCTATCCACATTCAAACGTAAATCTATAAGATGAGCACACCCTTTTACATTGAGCAAGTCAATAGCGCAAACCACCCTGTCATAGGACCCCATTCCATTGGCATAAACGCGTTTTTTGTCATGCGAGATTTTTTCTCCGTCAAGAGTTATTTGAAGACGAATCTGATACGGTTTGATCAGTCTTTCCACAAGGTTTTCATTGATTAAAGTCGCATTCGTTATTGCAGAGGCCTTTAATTCCATATTGTATTCCTTGCATATCAAACACATCTTTTCCATTATTTCGATGCAAATGTCCGGGAAAAGAAAGGGTTCTCCTCCAAACAATGTTATAGCAATACGTTTATAATCCCTTCCCGGTGCAGATAGTTCAGATTTGACAAACGATACAATTTGAGCAATCTTATCCTCTGTAAGTATTACAGCTAAATCTTTACAATCTTCCTCAAAACAATACGTACACCGTAAATTACATTGATATGTGGGAAGTATAACCAATCGCAACTCCTCCGGATTACTGCAATACTGAATAGAATTAAAATACTTTTTAAATACTGCCGTTTCGTCAAGGTCATCAGACACAATACATCCGTTCTTTTTTAAAAGACATATTGATGATTCTGTCAAGGAACACCATTCACCTATTTTTAAAGCATTAATCAATGATTCCTCGCACGCAATTATTGCACATGATAATGCATTATATATATACCAGCGATTTTTTCGTTTGAAATATATATTATATTTTGATTCTTTCATTTAAATATTTTTTTAAGCAAGATGGGGGGAGCAACAAATTAGATATTCATTTCTCTCCCCATTCAATTCGGATGTGTTTAGTCGCACATATTACCGCAAGGATTGCAATAATCGCTTCCAGGAACAAATTCCATGTCAATAGCATCATATGCTACGCCTGACTTAATTTCTTCTACCATGAAATCTTAGATATTTTGTTTGAATCCTACCCGGTTGTTGGACGTTCGGTTACTCCATTTCCTACTCTGTTACCGGCTTTTCGAATTCCGCCATATTTTTTATTGCGCGGGCGCACTGTCGTTCGACCTCTTGAACAAGCCGACTATCAAGCCTATAAGCCCCATGATTAAGAATCCAATGAGTTAAGCGAGGTGAAAATTCAAGTAATTAAACTTACGATACCGTTAAACAACGAATCGACAATATCTTCGTCTGTCTTGGGCCATAGTTATCATGGTATTGTGTGTATGCCGACCCCCTTTGCATACGGGTAAAAACAAAAAGCGCAGGATCCGTACTTGCTACTCGTCCCGCTATCAAGGCATGTGGTTTCTCTTCCGAAGCACCCACGGCGCAGGGTCAGCGCAAAGATATGTAATTTAATCTGAACTAACAAATATTTGAAGAAAAAACAGAATTTGCGTATAATAGGCAAATTCTGTTTTATGATATGAGTAAGTGATTTCCGTCGACGCTGCAAAAAAATCAGTTTTCGAGGGGGAGGGGGATGATGTCGGAGATGCGCAGGAGGCCGTCGGCATCAACGGCTTTGACGCAAATCATCGTGGGCTCGCTCGTTTCGTCCCATTTGTATGTCACGAAGTAGCAATTTTCTTCGACGGGCGTCACTTTCAGCGATTCTATGCCATGGGCGCATACGTCCTGGGCATTGATTACGGCGTCGAAATCGTGCTGCTCCATGTATTCATGAAGCCGGACAATCGCCTCGGGCGTCATGTGCTTTTGCAGCAGCGGCCCGTTGGCAGCCGGATTGTTTTCCACGTTGTGCATATACGCGACATAGAAGGCCTTAATCTGACTTTCCGTCGACGCAGCCGCGTTATCCCCCGCCCACGATGCAACGACGGCAACAATGAGCATAATCAGAGAAATGCAATGTTTCATAGTTTTATCAAATTGTTTTTTACAGCACAAAAATACAATTTTTTCTTGATAAATGTTTTTTTCGTGAAATAATTACTTGAACCGGACGCACGAGCCGTGTGTCCCTACACTCTAATCGTTAATTGCAATCCGCGAAAAAAAAGGATTTGCGGGGTGCGCAAATCCTTTTTGGTGATTGTATGTGAGGTGGAATTACTGGCGGCCTTCGGTGGCTACGTCGCGGGAGATTTTGGCAACGAGGCCCTGGAGCACTTTGCCGGGGCCGATTTCGATGAAGCGGTCGGCGCCGTCGGCAATCATGTTGCGCACGGTCTGTGTCCAGCGCACGGGGGCGGTGAGCTGTGCCACGAGGTTGGCCTTGATTTCGCCGGGGTCGGTATGGGGAAGGGCGTCGACGTTCTGGTAGACGGGGCATACCGGGGTGTGGAATTCGGTGGCCTCGATGGCGGCTGCGAGTTCGGCGCGGGCCGGCTCCATGCAGGGCGAGTGGAACGCACCGCCCACTTTGAGTTTGAGGGCGCGTTTGGCACCGGCTTCGAGAGCGGCGGCGCAGGCTGCGTCGATGGCTTCGATTTCGCCGGAGATTACGAGCTGGCCGGGGCAGTTGTAGTTGGCACATACAACGATGCCGGGCACGGCGGCGCATATTTCTTCCACTTTTTCGTCGGCGAGGGCGAGCACGGCGGCCATTGTTGAGGGCTTGAGCTCGCAGGCTTTCTGCATGGCCATGGCGCGAGCGGAAACGAGACGGAGGCCGTCTTCGAAGTCGAGGGCTCCGGCTGTGACGAGGGCCGAGAATTCACCCAGGGAGTGACCGGCGGTCATGTCGGGACGGAATTCGTCGCCGAGGGTGCGGGCGAGAATCACTGAGTGGAGGAAGATGGCGGGTTGGGTCACGCGGGTCTGGCGAAGGTCCTCGTCGGTGCCTTCGAACATCAGGTCGGTGATGCGGAAGCCGAGGATTTCGTTGGCGCGTTCGAACATTGCGCGGGCCTCGGCATTGTTGTCGTAGAGATCCTTGCCCATGCCCACAAACTGGGCGCCTTGTCCGGGAAATACGTAAGCGTTCATTTTATTTATTATTTTGCTTTTAAATGTCAAAAATATCTAAAAGTGATGAAAATCGGATGCAAAGTTACAAATTTTCCCCGAAATAGCGTAACTTTACGGCCACAAAGTTTTAATATCCTCATCAACCAAACATATCTCTTACATTTCTTTATGGAAACGATTCTTATATATTCGTTTATAGGCGGACTCCGCGGCTGGGAATTTATTGTTATAGCACTGGCGGTGCTCCTGCTTTTCGGCGCCAAGCGGATTCCCTCGATGATGCGCAATATCGGCAAGGGCATCCACAGTTTCAAGCAGGGCATAGAGGACGCCAAGGAGGAAATAAACCGCGAGGTGCAGCGGGCCGACAAAGGCACCGGCTCCGACAAGGCTGCCGCTGAAAAAATAGAAGAAGCACGCTGATGGCATCCGCAGCCGACCAGGAGATGAGTTTCTGGGCTCATCTCGACGCGTTGCGCTCGGTGATTATGAAAATCGCCGGGCTGTTGCTTGTGCTGGCAATGGCTTTTTTTGCGGTGATGCCCTGGGTGTTCGACAATATCATTTGCGCGCCATGCTCGGGCGATTTCATCCTATATCGCCTTTTTGCCGTCATCGAGGGCGACGGCTCGCTTTTGCCCGACCTTGGCGACCCGTCGTTCCATATCGAGCTTATCAATATCGAACTCGCGTCGCAGTTCATGATTCACATGTCGTCGTCGCTCTGGGCCGCGTTTATTGTGGGATTTCCCATTGTCGTATACCTGCTTTGGCAGTTTGTGGCGCCGGGCCTGTATGAGAAGGAGAAACGCGGGGCGCGCATAGCCTTTCTTTTCGGCAACTTGATGTTCTACCTCGGCATGGCCGTGGGCTATTTTCTTGTGTTTCCGCTGGCCGTGCGGTTTCTTGCCGACTATCAGCTGAGCACGGCGATAGTGCAGACCGTGTCGCTCACATCATATATGGACGCGTTCTACACCTTGGTGCTCTCGATGGGCATAGTGTTCGAACTTCCCCTCGTAGCCTGGCTGCTCGGCAAAATCGGCATCCTGCGCCGCGATTTCTTCACCACCTACCGCCGCCACGCCATTGTGGCTCTTCTCATCGTGGCCGCCGTAATCACCCCCACGGGCGACATCATGACCCTCGCCATTGTGTTCTTCCCGATCTACACCCTCTGGGAAGCCTCCGCCCTGCTCGTGCCGAAAGGCGATGAAACCGACAATAACATTTAAAGACTTTAAGGACCTTAATGACCTTATTAACCACCATGAAACTGCGCCGACCCGGACTGCTCGTAAAGATACTCATAGCCATGGCCCTTGGCATCGGGGCCGGACATGTCTTCCCCGACATGCTCTCCCGCTACTTCATCACCTTCAATGGCGTTTTCTCTGAATTTCTCGGCTTCATAATCCCCCTGCTTATAGTGGGATTCGTGGCTCCGGCAATCGCCGACATAGGCCGCCGCGCCGGAAAGATGCTGCTTTTCACCGCCGCTATCGCCTACGGATTCACTATCATGGCCGGCCTAATAAGTTACCTTACGGGCGCCTCGCTCTTTCCCTCGCTCATATCGGTCGACCGCTACTTGCAGGCCGAAGCCTCGGCCGTGACCCTCGCGCCATTCTTCGTGATGGACATCACGCCCATGATGACCGTGATGACAGCCCTGGTGCTTGCCTTTGTCCTCGGACTGGGCACAGCCATGACCGGCGGCGAGTCGCTGCGCCGCGGACTCGACAATTTCCGCGATGTGATTTCCTGGACTATCAACCGGGCCATCATCCCCCTGCTTCCGCTCTACATCTTCGGCATCTTCCTTAACATGACGGTAAGCGGCCAGGTAGGCCCCATCCTGCTCACCTTTATAAAGATAATAGCCGTGATTTTCGTGCTCCACGTCGGCATCCTCGTGCTCCAGTACTGCATCGCGGCCTGTTTCTCGGGAAAAAATCCCTTCCGGGCCATTGTCACGATGCTCCCGGCCTATTTCACGGCCCTTGGCACACAGTCGTCGGCAGCCACAATACCGGTGACGCTCAAACGCACCATAGCCCTCGGCGTCGACAAGGACGTGGCCGGGTTCACCGTGCCTCTCTGCGCCACAATCCACATGTCGGGCTCCACGCTCAAAATCGTGGCGTGCGCACTGGCCCTGATGATAACGCGCGGCATGGATTACGACTTCTCGATGTTTGCCGGCTTCATCTCCATGCTCGGCATCACCATCATAGCCGCCCCGGGCGTGCCCGGCGGGGCAATCATGGCGTCGCTTGGGCTGCTGTCGTCGATGCTCGGCTTCTCCGAGGCCGACAACGCCCTGATGATAGCCCTCTACATAGCCATGGACTCGTTTGGCACAGCCTGCAATGTCACCGGCGACGGCGCCATTGCCCAGATTGTCGACCGATTCTTCGGCAAAAAAACTAAAACCACCATTCAATAATAGATATAGATATATGAAAATACGACTACTCGTTTCCGCAGCCGCCGCGATGTCGGCCCTGGCGGTATTTTCGCAAGACGCAGGGAAAATGTTCTATGCGTCTGTTTACAGCACCAACGAATGGAAAGAATGGGGCGACACCTATTCCGAGACCGGAATATACAGTTTCCCCCTCGGCTCTTACAGCCGCTCACTGGTAAAAGAGGACGTCGACCTCGACGCCTCGGGCGGCGGAACCATGACCGAAGATTTCTATTTCTGCACCAAGGAGATGAACTACGGCGCATGGGCCGACATAACCCACTTCACATTCAAGCCCGACACCTGGGCCTATAACTCGCAAATCTTCGGCACCACCCAAGGCGTAGCCACCGACCTTGCCTACGACCACACCACGGCCAAAATATTCGGATGCTTCTCCACCGACCCCGATCTTGGCGAGACAGCCGGCGGCTTCGTCTTCGGCACTATCGACGAAGGCACCGGCAAACGCTATGCCATAAAGGCTGTCGACACTCCGTGGATTGCTCTCGGCTGCGACCGCTCGGGCCAGATCTACGCCGTGGACATGGCCGGCAATTTCCTCAAAGTGGACAAAATCAACGGCTCCACCGAAACGCTCGCCAACCTCGGCGTCACGGCCTCGCGCCGCTCCACAGGCGCCGTCGACACTGCCACCGGCACATTCTATGTTGTAGTCACCAACGAGGACAATTCCACTGTCGACCAACTCGGTTACAGCATGACCGAGTCGAAACTCTACGCCATCGACCTCGCCACGTCCACATCTAAACTGGTGTATGAGTTTGCCGACGGCGAAGCCATGGGCGGCATGTACATCCCCGGCCCGCTCGCCGACGACAATGCCCCCGCCGCTGCCGCAGAACTCACGCCCACATTCGCTC
>CANRZQ010000037.1 GCA_947644475.1 uncultured Muribaculaceae bacterium | reverse complement strand
GCTCCTATTTTGCCAAAAGATGGTCGATGTTTTCGAGATAGTCGAGGGAGTCGTCGAGGAAGAAACTCAACTCGGGGGTCTTGCGCAACTGGAAGCGCACTTTCTGCGCCAGTTCATAGCGGATGGTGCGGGCCGAGGCGTTGATAGACTCGAGCATCTCCGCGCTTTTGTCGGAGGGGAATACAGAAAGGTATGCCTTGGCGGTGGACAGGTCGGGCGACACGCGCACGGCGCTCACCGACACGAGGACGCCGCGCATTTTCGATGTCTGCTCGCGGAATATCTCGCTGAGTTCTTTTTGAAGGAGACGTGATATTTTTGCTTGTCTTGTTGTTTCCATATTAGTTGGGGAGTTTGGAAGTTTTTAACTGGGGAGATTATATTTTATAGTTATAACAATTTTTTGCGGATAAGGGTCATTCCGTCGCGCAGGGGCACTATCACCACCTCGACGCGGGGGTCGGCGGCCACCATGTCGTTGAATGCCTCGATGCCCATGGTCTGCGGGTCGCGCTTGGCGGGGTCGGCCACCTTGTCGCTCCACAGGGTGTTGTCGGCGAAGATGTATCCTCCGGGGCGCAGGCGCGGAAGCACCATATTGTAATAGTCGATATAATTTCGCTTGTTGGCGTCGATAAACACAAGGTCCCACTCCTCGTCGATGCCGGGCACCACCATGAGAGCGTCGCCTATATGGAGGACAATGTCGGCCGCGCGGCCGGAACGGGCGAATGTGGCGCGGAGACCGTCTTCGGCCTCGGGGTCGATTTCTACGGTGTGAAGCACGGCTCCGGGGGGCATCCCCTCTGCCATGCACAGCGCGGAATAGCCTGTGAACGTGCCTAATTCGAGTATGCGCCGGGGCTCTATCATCTGCACGAGCATTTTCAGGAGCCGGCCTTGCAGATGGCCGGAGCACATGCGCGGATAGAGATGGTAGAGGTAGGTGTCGCGCACCACCTCCGAGAGCAGCGGCGGCTCGGGGCTGATATGCGCCTCTATGTATTCTTCTATTTCCATTATATCTGCTTATGGCACAAAATTACAATTTTTTTTGCCAATAAAATGCCCGTGCTTCGAAATATTTTGTAATTTTGCCTTTTCAGAGGGTATAAACAGAATACAATCCAATAACAACATATACCATGGCAGAAATTAAATGCATCGGCATTCTTACTTCCGGAGGCGACGCCCCGGGCATGAACGCCGCCATACGCGCCGTCACCCGCGCGGCCATCTTCTCGGGCCTCAAAGTAAAAGGCATATACAGGGGCTACCGCGGACTCATCACCGATGAAATCGTGGAATTCCGCACCCAGAATGTGTCGAACATCATACAGCAGGGCGGCACTATTCTTAAAACCGCCCGCTGCAAGGAGTTCCAGACACCCGAGGGGCGGCAGCTGGCCTATGACAATATCCGCCGCCACGAAATCGACGCCCTCGTCGTAATCGGCGGCGACGGCTCTCTCACCGGCGCACGCATATTTGCCAACGAGTTCAATTTCCCCATCATCGGCCTGCCGGGCACCATCGACAACGACCTCTACGGCACCGACACAACAATCGGCTACGACACAGCCCTCAACACCATCATGGAGTGTGTCGACAAAATCCGCGATACCGCCACATCGCACGAACGCCTGTTCTTCATCGAGGTGATGGGGCGCGACGCCGGCTTCCTCGCCCTCAACGGCGCCATCGCCGCCGGCGCCGAGGCTGCCATCATCCCTGAAATCTCGACGGAGGTCGACCAGTTGGCCGAACTCATCCAAAACGGCTTCCGCAAGAGCAAGAACTCGTCGATAGTGCTCGTGGCCGAAAGCCCCGTTACCGGCGGCGCCATCGGCCTGGCCGAACGTGTGAAAAATGAATATCCCGGCTACGATGTGCGCGTGTCGATTCTCGGCCATCTCCAGCGCGGCGGCTCTCCCACAGCCCACGACCGTATCCTTGCCTCGCGCATGGGCGCGGCGGCCATCGACGCGCTGCTCGAGGACCAGCGCAACGTAATGATCGGCATCAAGAACGATGAAATCGTATATGTGCCTTTCTCCAAGGCTATCAAGAACGACAAGCCCATCAACCGCGAACTCCTCAACACGCTTCGCCGCCTCTCCATCTAAAAAACGCATAGGCTCCGCTTGTATATCATTAAACACCAATGCGATACAGTTTCATCACAGCGAAGCTGTGACTCTTATGTTAACCCCGTATGGAGGCGAAGCCGACATGCGGGGTTAAGTAAATAAAAATCAATCGCGGTATTGGAGCGGAGCCTGCCGAAGCGTTCGATTATCCCAAACATGGCACGAGGCACTACTTCGCAGTGCTTGACTACCGTTATCAACAACCCGGCATGTCGGCTTCGCCTCCATACCGGGTTAACCAAGGAATCACGGCTTCGCCGTGCCGTGCTGCTAAACTTAGTCTTTAAGTACTTTAAAGACCTTTAATAGTTTAAAAAAGACCCTGCGCCGAAATTGGCGCAGGGTCTTTTTTAGTTAAAATCTGTTTATACGGGCGTGCTTTGTTAAAAATTATTTTAATTTACTAAAATTACGGATTTAAAGCACTTTTCGCACTAAAAATCGGATTATTGTTACATTTTTTAAATATTTTTTGAAAAAATATTACGAAAAACTATTGCATATTAAAATTTTTGTGTACTTTTGCGCCATTCCGGTAACGTTACAATTAAGGTATTTTAAGAATTAATCCAACACACTCATCGATTTTTTAACCAAAACAGAGAGAAACTTTATGGAAAAAAGATTGTTATCCCTCATCTCAATGCTGATGCTCCTGTGCGGCATCGCTGCCGCACAGGCACCGTCGACGGTGCGCGGTTCGGTGACGTCGGCCGACGACGGCGAGCCTATCGTGGGCGCCTCCGTCCTTGTGGTGGGCACCAACATCGGGGCCAATACCGACATCGACGGTCGGTTCGTGATCACCAACGTGCCATCCTCGGCACAGTATGTCACTGTGGCTTACGTGGGAATGGCCACTAAGGAAGTGAAGATCGCCCCCAATATGGAAATCACAATGAAGCCCACGCTCGAACTCGGCGAAGTGGTAGTGACAGCCATGGGTATCAAGCGCGACAAGAAGGCTCTCGGATATGCCTCGCAGGACCTCAAAGCCGACGAACTCATCACCGACGGCACCACCTCGATGGCCTCGGCAATACAAGGCAAACTCACCGGCGTCGACATCCGCCAGTCGTCGGGCGCCCCCGGCGCATCGGCCCAGATTGTGATACGCGGCGCACGATCATTCGACGGCAACAACCAGCCTCTCTATGTAATCGACGGCATGCCCGTGACCACCACTCCCGACGTGTCGACAGGCTATTCCGTGACCGGCGCCAACATAGCCGACCGCTCTATCGACATCAACCCCGATGACATCGAGTCGATAAACGTGCTCAAAGGCCAGGCCGCATCGGCACTCTACGGCATACGCGCCTCTAACGGCGTGATTGTAATCACCACCAAACGCGGCTCCGCCTCCTCGATGAAACCTCAGGTGACGGTATCGACCAACATAGCCGCGCAGCGCGTGTCGCGCAAGTTCGAGCATCAGACCGAATATGCCCAGGGCAACGGCTATCTCGGATACAGCCCCACCTCGTCGATGACCTGGGGCCCGAAGATTTCCGAACTTCCCAACGACCCTGTCTACGGCGGCAACGTGCAGAACGACTACACCGCCTCCGGCCTTCACCAAGGCCAATATTACTCGCCCCAGCGCGCCCAGGCCGGCCTCGACCCCTGGACAACTCCGCAGGTATATGACAATGTGGGCGATTTCTTCGGCTCGGGCCTCACAGAAAACACCTCCCTCAACATAACCCATTCGGTAGGCGGCGTCAACTATTCAGTATCGGTGTCGAACTCCTACCAGGACGGCATCATCCCCTCCACCATGATGAACCGCTGGAACGCCCGCGGCCTTGTCGACTGGCGCCTCAGCAAGGAATGGTCTACCGGCTTCTCCGGCATCTACTCGTCGAGCAAAATCAAATCGGCTCCCGGAGCCAACTCGGGCATCATGAACGTGGTGTACAGCGCGCCGGCCGAATACGACCTCAAAGGCATTCCCAACCATGTGCCCGGCGACCCCACCCAGCAGATTCTTTTCCGCTCACTATCGTTTACCAATCCTTACTGGTGGGCCGAGCATAACTCTTACAACCAGCACACCAACCGTTTCTTCGGCAATGCTTATCTGGAATTCGCTCCCAACATCAACTGGGGCGACAACATGAGCCTCAAATTCCGCGAACAGGCCGGCATCGACATGTGGACTTCCGACTATTCCGACATCAACGAGGTTGGCACCACCACCTCGCTCAAAAACGGCGACATCGAGAACTACGGCTCGGAGCACAATGTGTTCAACAACCTGTTCACCATCAATTTCGACGCGCAGTTCGGCGACGACTGGAACCTCAACGTGCTCCTCGGCAATGAAATCAACCACGAGAACGTGCGCGTGTGGGACTACTACGGCTCGAATTTCAACTTCCCCGGATTCCCCACTATCGGCAACACCGCATCTATAAGCGGCGGCGAGTCGAAAGACCAGGAGCGCACCGTAGGCTTCTTCGGCAGCGTGATGGCGGCATGGAAAAACCAGCTTTTCCTCACCGTCACCGGCCGCAACGACTATGTGTCGTCGATGCCGCGCAACAACCGCTCGTTCTTCTATCCCTCGGTATCGCTCGGATGGGAATTCACCCAACTGCCCGCGTTCCACTCTCAGAATGTAATCTCCTACGGTAAACTCCGCACCTCTTTCGCCCAGGTGGGCCAGGCAGGCCGCTGGTATCAGAATTATTACTGGACTCCGTCGTACGGCGGCGGCTTCTACACCTACACCCCCGTAAGTTATCCCCTGCCCTCGGGCGTGTCGTCCTACGTTCCTTACTATGTGGTGTACGACAAGAACCTCAAGCCGCAGAACACATCCAACTTTGAAATCGGCGCCGACATCAACCTGTGGAACAACCGTATCAAAATGGAGTATACCTACTCTTACCAGAACATCACCGACCAGATTTTCACCGTGCCCACCGACGGCTCCATCGGCTACCAGTATGTGATGACCAATGCAGGAAAAATGCGCACAAACTCGCATGAATTCTCAATAAACGCCGCAATCCTCCAGGCACGCGACTATGACCTCAACCTCGGAGTAAACTTCACCCGCGTGGTGAACGAGGTGGTGGAACTCGCCCCCGGCGTGGAATCAATCATGCTCGGCGGTTTTGTTGAGCCTCAGATCCGCGCACAGGCCGGATGCACATACCCCAACATCTACGGCCTTAAATTCCAGCGCGACGACCAGGGCCGCCTTCTCCTCTTCGAAGGCCTGCCCCAGGCCACCGGCGACTCATACGACCTGGGCAACTGCTCGCCCGATTTCGTGATGGGCTTCAACCTTAGCGGACGCTACAAACGCGTGAGCCTGTCGTCGACATGGTCGTGGCAGAACGGCGGACATATGTATCACGGCACAAACATGACGATGAACTATTTCGGCGCCACCAAGGAATCCATCCCCTTCCACGAAGGCACAATGGTGGTCGACGGCATCGACGCTGTCACCGGAGAACCCAACACTATCGAGGTGGCCCGCGAGGACTATTACCGCGCCTACTACGACGTGACCGAGTCGGGCGTATACGACACCTCATTCTTCAAACTCCGCGACCTTACCGTGACCTACCAGCTGCCTCGCATCTGGAAACTCGACATCTCTGTCTACGGTTTCGCCCGCAACGTGCTCATCTGGGCCAAGATGCCTAATTTCGACCCCGAATCGTCGCAAGGCAACGGCAACATGGGCGGCTACTTCGAACGCTTCTCCGTGCCTGCCACATCAAGTTACGGCGGCGGCCTCACAGTGAAATTCTAAAAAATCATTAAAGACCTTAAAGTCCTTAATGACCTTAAAAAATCAAATTTTTTGACAATCATGAAATTTTCAAGATATATCCTCTTTTCCGCTGCCATGCTCGCCCTCGGGGCCTGCTCGGAGGACACCATGGACAGCATCAACAAGAATGAGGGCAACCCGCCGGTCGACGCCGTGCCCGTCCGTCTTCAGATTTCCGACGCCATCATGGGCTCAGGCTTCACCGCATCTTCCGGCGACTACTCCTTCTATCTCTCGTGCCTGATGGAGCAGACCGTGGGCACGGGCAACAACCAGTTTGCCAAAGCCGAACTCCGCAACCCTATGGAATGGGCCGCTTCCACCACGTTTAACAACGCATGGAACAGCATTTACGGCAACTTGATGAACATCAAGCAGATAATGGAGAAAATCGAAGGCGAGGTGCCGGGCAACGTAGGCCAGTACGACATCCTCGGCATGGCGCAGACGCTCTGGGCGCTCAATTATGGCATCCTCACCGACATGCACGGCGACATCCCCTACTCCGAGGCTCTGCAAGGACAGGCCAACATGCACCCCAAACTCGACGCCCAGGCCGACATCTACGCCGACTTGTTTAAATATCTCGATGCCGCAATCGCAAATTTCGACAAGGCTATCGACGCCAAACTTAAAAATGCTGGCGCACAAGACATTGCCTACGGCAATAACTGCAAGGCATGGAAAGCCGCGGCCTACGCCCTGAAAGCACGCTACCGCCTGCATATGAGCGCTGTGGACGACAAAGCCATCGACGACGCGCTCTCTTATGCCGTCGAGGCCGAGAACCTTGGGTTCTCCGACTTCAACATCGCCTCGTTCGACGGCATTACGGCCGACAACCCCTGGTCGGCTTTCCAATGGTCGCGCTCCTATGTGGCCTCCTCAAAAACCGTATACGACATGCTCGTGGCCAACGACGACCCCCGCGCCGGCATTTACACCTACGACACCGGCGAGGCTTATCCCTCGGGCGACGCCGCAATAGCATATGAATCGGCCGGCGCGCTCGTATATCCCGGCTGGCTCGACATGGGCGTGCAGCCCATCCACCTGATGACGGCATCCGAACTGCAATTCATCATTGCCGAGTGCCAGCTCCGCAAGGGCCAAAATGCCGACGCGGCCTTCCATGCCGGCGTTGCGGCTGCCGTGGAAGAACTCGTGGTCGGCTTCTGGGAAGAGGACTGCGACGCCGAAGCGTTTGCCGAAGGACTTGGCGCGGCCTCGTTGCAGAAGGTGTTCGAGCAGAAGTATCTCCAGCAGATGGTCGACAACAACATTGAGGCTTACAACGACTACCGCCGCTGCCAGGCCATGGGCGAGGAATATATCAAATTGCAGAATCCGATGAATGTGCAGTCGGGCGTCAACCGCTTCCCCTGCCGGATGCCTTACGGCAACTCTGCCGTTATTTCCAACCCCAACGTGAAAGCAGCCTACGGCGACGGCTCGTACATCTATACAGAAAAGATGTGGCTTTACAAATGAAATGATAACAATAAAATTATCAATGGTGGTAAATAGTAATAGATAGCTAATATCAGATTACTGAACGACGGACACTCTCGTGAGAAAGTGTCCGTCTGTTTTTTTACCAAATTTGGCATTTCAGGAATCTTAGGAGTCCTATGATGCCTTTATTGTTTGTCAGATTTTTGTGCCGAAGGCGAGGTCGCCGGCATCGCCGAGGCCGGGCACGATGTAGGAGTGGGCGTTGATTTCGTCGTCGATGGCTCCGACCCATATTGTGGTGTTTTCGGGGAAGGCCTGGCGCACGTAGTCGACAGCCTGCATCGAGGCTATTACCGACGCAATGTGTATTTTGCGTGGAGTGCCGCGTGTGAGCAGGGCCTTGTAACTGAGTTCCATCGAGGCTCCGGTGGCGAGCATGGGGTCGCAGATTATGAGTGTCTTTCCGTCGAGCGAGGGAGAAGCGAGGTATTCGATGAGGATGTCGAAATCGTCTTTCTCGCGGTATTTACGGTATGCCGACACAAAGGCGTTTTCGGCCCGGTCGAAATACGACAGGAATCCCTGATGGAATGGCAGCCCGGCGCGGAATATTGTGGCGAGGACCACCTGGTCGACCGGCTCGTGGCAGTCGGCCACGCCCAGGGGGGTGTTGGTGCCAACTTTCCGGTATTCGAAAGTTTTGGATATTTCGTAAGCCATGATCTGGCCGGCCCGCTCAAGATTGCGGCGGAAGCGCATTCTGTCGGTTTGTATAGTCACGGAGCGCATCTCGAGCATGAGTTGGCTCATGAGCGAGTTGGTGTTGTCGAAGTTTACGATTTTCATATGTCGGGAATTATTTATTTGTGTCAGGGAGTTTCTTTCCGGCAATATCAAGTATCTTAACAGGAATCTCGATGTTATTGTTCAGATTGACAAAGCGTTCGGCTCCGACGCCCACAGCAAACACGGGCACGGGGTTTCCGGTGTGGTGGGTCGATGTGAAACCGAATCCCGACACGTCGGCCATAATCTTGAACACCTCGGCGGCAAAGCCGTTGAAAGTCTTGTAGAGAGTTTTCTGGTCGGGGGAGTTGCGGAGTTCGAATGTGGCGTTGAATTTCTCGCGCAGGGCGGCATCTTGCTTTTCGCTGATGGGTATGGCGGTGTAGAATCCGAGGTTCTCGCTGAGATATTCTTTCATGTCGTCCCATGTGTAGGTGCGGCGCGAGCGGAGGATTCCGCGGCAATAGTTTTCGAATTCCTCTTTCGACACGCGCTGACAGTCGATATTGGCGAAGTTGGCGAAGTAGCCTTTGTAGTTGTTGCCGGTGGCGAAACCGCCGGTGTCGTGGTCGGCTGTGACAACGATGAGAGTTTCCTCGGGGTGGCGGCGGTAGAAGTCGAAGGCAAGCGCGAGGGCCTGGTCGAAGTTGATGATTTCCTTGATTGTAGTGGCGGCGTCGTTGGCGTGGAGGCTATGGTCGATGTTGCCGCCTTCCACCATCATGAAGAAGCGGTCGGGCGAGACACGCTCGAGGTGAGCCATGCAAGCCTCGGTGATGATGGGGAGTGTGAGCGCGCCCTCGACAGAGTCGATTGTGAACGAGACGTTGCTCGGGTTTGAGCCGGGCTCGCCTATGAGCATCACGCGCTGCGCGTCGGCTATCTCGCTTATGCCGTCGCGGCCTCGCACCACTTTTACTCCCTCGCGTTCAATTTCCTCAATGAGGCCTGTGGGCTTGCCTTTTTTGTCGAGTTCGGCGCGGAGTCCGGCGCCGGCTATGAATTCGTAGCCCGAGCGTGCGCCCTGGAGGATGATGTCGCGGTACATTCCTCGCTTGGGCACATTGGCGAAGAATGCGCCGGGGGTGGCGTCGTCGGCAGCTACCGTGGTTACGATGCCTATGCCGTAGCCGTCGTCTTTAAGCACGCGGGCCATCGATGTCACGGCCACGGTGTCGGGTGTCATGCCAAGCATGCCGTTGCTGGTCTTGTGGCCGGTTGAGAGTGCTGTGCCTGCGGCGGCGGAGTCGGTTACGGGCGATGACGCGCTGTAAGTGAGGCACATGCCGGCCACGGGAAACTGGAACATTGTGAGCGGGGTGGCAGACTGCCGCACCTGGCGGTTGTACATCTCGGCGGCCACCACAGGGCCCATGCCCATTCCGTCGCCGATATAATAGAATATGTACTTTGGCTCGGCGGCCGACGCCGCCAAGGCTATGACGAAGCCCAGAGCGGCTGCAAGAAATTTTTTCATTTTCATGGTTTATTATATATGTTATATTTTACTTTTCGAGTCCTTCTGCTATTTTGAGTATGCGGCCGGCAACGGCGTCTGAATTGGAGAGCCTCGGCACCTTGCGCTGGCCTCCGAGGCGCCCGGTGGAGGCGAGGTAGCGGTCGAAGGTTCCGTGCGGCACCACGATGAGTCCGGGGTGGTTGAGGAATATCGACGACTGGCGCTTGGCCTGGTAGTCGGAGTTCTCGCTTTGCAGGGCCTTGTCGAGGGCCGACATGAAGGCTTCCTTGTCGGCCGGAGGGGTATCCCATTCGATTATCCACTGGTGGTGGGCCACGGAGCGCGAGTCGGCGAATATTGGATATACATGGTAGTCGCGGACGCAGCATTTGTGGGCGGCGCAGGCTTGCTCGAGGGCGCGGTCGGTGTTATACACCATCACTTCCTCGCCAAATGCGTTGATGAAGGCATGTGTGCGCCCGGCGATTGTTATTGTCAGGGGGTCGGCCGAGCATATGCGCACGGTGTCGCCGATGAGATAGCGCATCAGTCCGTTGCAACTTGTGATTACAAGGGCGTATGTCCGGTCTTTTTCCACTTCCCAGGGGGCAAGGGGATGCTTTTCCCCGGCATCGATCTGGCCGATGGGGAGGAATTCGTAGAAGACACCTCCGTCGAGAAGCATCTCCAAGGCCGGGCCCGAACGCTCTGTCTGCATGGCGAAGAAGCCCTCGGAGGCGTTGTATGTCTCAAGATAGCGCATGCGCGAGGGGTCGGTGATGGCGGCGTATTGCCGCCGGTAGGGCCCGAAGGCGATGCCTCCGTGAAAGAACACCTCGAGATTGGGCCACACGTCGTGGATGGTGCGCGCCCCCCGGTACTCGATTACGGATTTCAGCACTTTGAGAAACCATGACGGCACTCCGGATATATCGGTGATGTCCTGCCGGGCGGCCGCCTCGACAAGCCGCGGCAATTTCCCGGCCCAGTCGGACATGAGGGCTGTTTCCTTGTCGGGGACGCGGAAGAGGCTGTTGACCAGCGGATTGATTTTTTCGATGAGATGCGCCGACAAATCGCCCACTTTTACGCCACGCGGCAGGTTGGCCACCTCGTTGGCGAAACTGCCGCCAAGGATAAAGGCCTTGCCGCCAAAGATGCGCGACTGCGGATACATGGCCAGGTAATGGGCCACTGCGTCGAAGCCTCCCTGATAGTGGTTGTGGCGCAGACAGTCGGCAGTAAGGGGTATGTATTTGCTTTTTCCTCCAGATGTGCCCGACGACTGGGCGAACCGGCGTGTCACGCCGGGCCAGAGCACATCGGGCTCGCCGCCTACCATGCGCATCACCCACGGACGCAGGTCTTCGTATTCCACCACAGGCACTTGCGTGCGGAATTGGCCGTAGGTCATATCCCGGCTTATTTTCATCGCGGCACCGTAGCGTGTCTTTTCAGTCTTGGCGAGTATGCGGCGCAATTGCCCGAGTTGCACTTCGGCAATGCCTTCTCTTGCCGCGCCTTCGAGGCGGGCGATTCTGCGGGCAAATATCGGTCGTGCTATCGGTGTAAAGTCAATCATACGGCAAAATTAACATTTTTATTTCACAGATGAAACAAAATTGCCGACATTTCGGCTTACACAAGCCTGCGGATTGTCTCCCTGCACAAAAAATCCCGCCGATATTTGCTTGCAGTATCGGCGGGATTGTATAGGCGGATTATCTGTTATTGTCAGCGGATGGCTACCTTGCAGGAGCGCGAGGCTGATGTGACGATGTAGATGCCGGGGGCCATGTCGCCGGGCTGCATCTCGCGGCCGTTGATATCGAACACGCGTGCGCCGTCGGCAACGCTGAGCGTGCGTCCTGTAAGGGTGTAAGGCCGGACGGCATCTGCCTCTACGGCGTCGATGACGGAGGAGGTGAGGCTGCGCATCACGAAATTGTCGAACGTGGCGGTGAAGGGATGCGCCTGTGTGCCCATTTTCAGGGCGAAGTAGTAGCGTCCGCTCTTGGGTGCTTTCCAGGTCATCACGCCGTCGGTGTGATTTTTGCCTGCGGCGGCTTTCATCGACATGTTGCCGTTATAATTGCCTACCGTAGAATTGGCCCATGAGTTGAGCTGGCCGATGGTCTCGTCCTCGGGCATATACAGGTCGGCATAATGCACGGGCTCGTTTTCCAGCACAAAGGCTTGAATCCAGAAATCTTTGTTTGTGGAGTTGCCGCGGTATGCCACATCGCATTTGTAGGTGTGGCCGGCCACTACGTCGACGCCCTGGTATACCACGATGTTGGAGCCTGAGCGTTTCGACGACACTTTGAGCACACCGCCCGAGGCCAGCTGGGGCAGGTTTTCGGTGGAGTTCCATTGCAGCAGCATTGAGTGAGGCGAGCCGGAGTCGGCGTGCAGCCAGAAGTCGGAATGTGAGCAGTCGGAGCCTTTGAGCAGGTTTGCGCCTGCCGGGGTGACGAGTGTGGCGAGTTCGGCGGCGGAGGCTTCGCGGCGGTTGACAAATCGGAGATAGTTGAGGTTGCACCCTCCGCGGTCGATATGCAGGCGCACTTTTATGGTGCCTTGCGGTATTATCACGCCTTCGAAGGTGTGTGTCTTCCAAGTCTGGTAGCCGCCTGTGGAGGCGAGTTCGGTGGAGGGAGCCACTTCGCGTCCGTCGACTGTCACCGATACCTTTCCTGAATTGGCATAGCGCAGCTCGAGGTCCCATTTTGCGTCGCCGTAGGGGTTCTCGACTGTGAATTGGAGCCATTCGCCGTCGGCTGTCCAGCCCACATTGTAGCCGCAGGATGTTGTCTCGGTTGTTGATATTGACTCGATGCCCACGCCGTCGTTGCGGTAGATCCAGCCGTCGTTCCAGTTGGTGAAGTCCTCGCCGTTATACTGGTAGGATGCGTCGGTGGTGTCGTAATATGCGTGTCCGTAGGCTCCGTGGTCGTAATGAGCCGCAAAGATGGGGCTGTCGATTGTGGCGCCTTCGGCATATGGACGCGCCGACAGGTCGAAGGGACGTTTGAGCAGGGCGTCGACATAGTCGTGGGCCACGATGCAGTTGTCGAACCGCTGGGCCTCGGCCCATGCCTTGAAAGCGTTCCACACGGTCTCGGCACCGGGGTTGCGTCCGGCCTGCAACTGGGTTATCACGTCGTCGTAGGCCTTTACGCGATTTACGCGCAGGATTGTGTTGACGTTGCTTTTTTTCAGGGGCCACTGTGTCCATGCGGCAAAACCCGAGCCTACTTCCATGGCGCGCACGGCGTCGGCGTCCCATGTGTTGGAGTTCTCGCCGAACTCGCCCACATAGATGGGGCAGTCGTGGGAGTCGCCGTTGGCTTTCATGCCGGAGATCTGGTCGTTGGTGTTGTACACGCCGTAGCGGTGGTACTGGATTATCATATTGGGGTCGAGTTTGGCCGCGGGGAATCCGGTGTAGTCGTTGGAGTAACTGTTGCCCTCTACTATCACGATGTGGTTCTTGTCCACCTCGCGCACAGCGGCAATGAGTTGACGGAAGAGGTCCCACAGGGCCTTGTTGCTGTTAGGAAGGGTCCAGTTGGTCTCGTTTATGAGGTCGTAGCCGGCAATGCATTTCTCGTTGGCATACCGCTCGGCAATCTTGCGCCACAGGGCAACGAGTTTGGTGCGGTTTGCCTCGCTTTCCCACAGCGAGGGCTTGGTCTCGTCGTAGTCGCAGATGTCGCCGCTCGACTGTCCGCCCGGACATGCGTGCATGTCGAGGATGAGCAACATGCCGTGTTTCTCGCACCATTCCACCAGGCGGTCGATGCGCTCGAAGCCTTCGTCGAGCCATGTCTGCTGCCCAGCCACGGGCTCTTCCTCGATAGGCAAGGTGAAATATTTATAGTGCATCGGGGCGCGGAGCACATTGAAGCCCTGCTCTTTCATGAATATGAGGTCGGCCTCGCCGAACACGCAGTCCATCCACAGGCGGTCGAATTCCTCGGCCTTCTCGCGTCCGACGATGTCGACGAGTTTCTTATGGATTTTGAACTGGCGGTCGAGCGATCCCGATGTGTTCATCATGTAAGGCTCCTGCACCATCCAGTTGCCGCAGTTGGAGCCGCGGAGCGTGATTTCTTTTCCGTTGCGGTCGAGAATTTTCGTGCCTGATGTCGTCACGAAACTGTCGGCCAAGGCTGTCGCGGCCGATAGTGCCGCGAGCGCAAACAAAAGTAGTTTTTTTCTCATGTTTAGGATTATAAGGATTATCGAATTGTGATTTCGATGCAAAATTATACAAAAAAAATGAGGTATACAATTTTTTATAAAAATTTGCAAAAAAACTTGACAAACACAAATTTTGTTATTACCTTTGCAAAAACACCACAGCACATCCCTTATCCTTAACCTTTACACATTAATATATATTATGGACATCACAATCCTCACTTCACTGGTCACAGCCCTCGGCGGACTTGGCCTCGTCAAATTCCTGGCCTACCTCAGCCCCAACCGCCGCTCGGCCGCAATCAAGACCCAAACCGAAGAGTTCGAGTCGCTTCGCGCCCGCATCGAGTGGCTTGCCGGCCAGTGCCTCGACCACGAAAAACGCATAGCCGAACTCACCGCCCAACTCCTCGACATGCGCCGCCGCTACAATTCCGACGCCTGCCTGCGCACCTCCTGCCGACGCCGCACCCGCCCGCAATAGCCGATGCTCAATGCACAATGCACAATGCACAATGCACGATGCACAATTTATAGGATTCTTAGGCTTCCTATGACTCCTATGACTCCTATGACTCCTATGACTCCTAAAATCCCTAAAAATCCCAATCCCCTACCTTATCACTTATCACTAACACCTTATCCTTAATTTATTATGAAACACTTCACTCTCGAAGAACTCTGCGACTCGCCCACGGCGCGCCGCCTCGGAATCCGCAACATCCCCTCCGACCTCGCCATCGCAAGCCTCAATGCCTTGGTCGACAATGTGCTCGACCCCCTGCGCGAGGCTTACGGACGCCCCATCGTAGTCTCATCGGGCTTCCGGTGCCGCCGCCTCAACGCCGAAGTGGGCGGCGTGCGCAACTCCCAGCACCTGCGCGGACAGGCCGCCGACATTATCGCCGGCTCCCGCGACGAAAACCGACGCCTGTTCATGCTCGCGCAGCAACTCTCCCTGCCATTCGACCAACTCATCAACGAACAGGATTTCCGTTGGATTCACATTTCATATGTGCCCGGACGCAACCGCAAGCAGGTGATTGGCGGATAAACGCCCTTTTACTTATTTTAACATAAAACCATCATTAATGCCGATAAATTAATCAATCTTCACTTTATCAGTGAAATTTTAACTAAAACATACAAAGTTTGTCATTTTTTAACTTACTTTTTTGTTGGCAT